>NZ_JBHINE010000028.1:0-13651 GCF_042194715.1 Bartonella sp. CM120XJJH
GTATGAACAGTGCCGGTGCCTATAATATGGCTGTTTTTGTGATGCACTTCATCACTGGAACCCTTACCTTTACCAAAAGAAGCATTCCCCATCCACCCTGTACCACTGGTACCATAACTATACCCAACATTCATCGAAGCGCTTTGGTTATGGTTTTGTGTGCTTTGCGTGTTTTGGGCACTTTCAAAGATGATATCTTCACCTGCTCCCATGGTGATATTCCCGCTCTGCTCATCATTTGCATAGACTGGATTGGTACCAGCGATAATATCAGCGCCAACACTATGAATGCTGCCTTTGTGGGCTTGCATATTAACAGCGCGTCCTGCTTCTATTGTTGTGGTCATCGCAGTGGAACCTTGAGAAGAAGCTTCTGCTTTCTCAAAGCCCACTGTCATACTGCCAGATGCACCAGCCTCGGTCAAACCGCTTAACGTATCCTGTGGATTGCCCCACGACTTTGGCTTCAAAATACGCATCACCCGTAATGAAACCTCACCCCTGCCTTATTGTCGACTATCTTAACCACCAAATTAAAAGTGCCTGTTGCGTGGATAAAGAAGGAAACAGCTTTGATCCTCTACTTCATTCGTGATTTTATCCAACGACCTTTTTAACGATGGGGAGAACGCTTTGGTGATCGCTTTTGTAAAGCTTTTTGCTTTTGCTGACGTTTTCTTTCATCCTCAAAATGCGTTAGTAAAGCGCGTTCCTGTTTCGTTTTGTTGGTCACACCAAAGGTGTCATTGTCCATAAATTGCTGATATCCAGCTAGCATCAAATTAGCTAAAAACGAGTCACTTTTCAGAGGTTGTACAAAATAGAGCCCCTTTGAATCTTGCAATTTATACCGGAAACCTGCTTTTTTCATGCACTCATAAACTGAGGCAAATTCATTTGCATACGAATTCATATCACTAGAAGAAGCATAGACTGGTTTCCAACCACATTTTGATAAGGATTGTTGGATCATCGCTTTATCGACACCTGGTTTTTCCCATAATGCTAAAGTTGATGGAGGAGGTTGGTTAACACATCCAGTGATACTTAACAGAGCTATGCAGCTCAATATTTTTAAGATTTTCTTCATTTTTCCCCTCTTTCAATGGATTTATTTACGATAAAACAGCTCGGAATCTTGTTGATATTTCCTGTCACCGCTGCTTAAAACAACGGTGAACAATATTGAGATGATGGATTGAGGGAACAATCGCGCCATTCCAAGCGAAGGCAAGGATGGCGGATTGTTGGTCATTACAAACAGCAAGACTTAAGGATAGCATTCATATTGTTCTGGATGCTTTTTACAAAAAGGGCTGTTCAAGCGCTTCTTGACACTGCGCTGTGGGATGACAGCACCTGGACGACAAATGGGCAAGTTTTTCTCTTTAAAAGTATAACACCAGTTACCTCTCCCTTTATAGTGGAATCCTGCTTGGAGCATACAAGCATGAATTGTTGCTTTAGCATTAATGCTTATATTTTCGCTTTCTGGATCGACATCATAAGGGGTTGGCATACCACATTCTAACAAGGCTTTTCCTATCTCAGTAAAATCTGCTCCAGACTTCTCCCACATACTTAGATACCCTGGAGGAGGCTTATCTATGTTACATCCAGCTACACTAACCAAAACTATTCCGCTTAATAATTTCAAGATTTTCTTCATTTTTTCCTCCCTGAATATTTTGAATAAATTGGCGTACGATTAGGTGAACCGTAGCGCCATGTACAAGCATCACCGGCATTACCATAACAAGCATGAACACTGGGGTAGCCCTTAAATATTTGCCCTCTCTCTTTCCAAGGACCACTTCCAGGAGGTATTTGCTCAAAAGTGTAAGGATTTTTGCCAATCTTTGTACCCACAAAGTCATATTTATGATTTTCCAAGTTTACGTAATCCTGCTTTCCATCACTTAAGATATATAACGTATCTGCCATGTTTTGAGTATTATAAGCTGGTCCAAAGAAATTAATCGTTGTTTTTTTGCTATACCATGAACACCATGCTTTTCTAAATCATGCGATCCATTGCCCGCTGTCATACTGCCGCGGCTATGCGCATCAGTATGCAATCCTATATTGCCAAGGCTATACAACAGATTCTGGTACTTCTTCGTCGAATTGGTCAGAGCACCCAACTTACCTTCTAGAAAATACTGATACCCTGCAATGAACACCTCTACCAAGCGCGAATCGCTATGAGGGAACATCAGAAAATAGTGCGGATCATTCTTGTTATCAGCCAACTGAACCGCATTATGGGCTGCTTCATCTGGTGTTGTAAAAATACCATTGAGGAACACATGCACCTTGCCATCATAACCAGCTTGTAAATGCTTTTCTCCCTCTGACGTTAAATAGTGATATAGAGGAAACAATCCCACCATTCCAAGTGAAGGTAAGGAGGGGGATTGTTGATCATCACCAATAGCAACACTCAAGGTTTGCATTCAGGTTGTACTGGACTTCTTTTACAAAACGGGCTGTTTAAGCGCTTTTCGACACTTCTCTGTGGGATGACAGCACCAGGCTGACAAATGGGCAAGTTTTCGGCTTTATAGTTTTGACACCAAGTTCCTCCCCATTTATCTTTATAGTGGAATCCTGCCTGAACCATACAGGCATCAATTGTTGCTTTTGCATTGTTGCTTCTCTCTCTATTTTCTGAATCAAGATCAATAAGGCTCGGCATTCCACATTCTAATAAGGCTTTTCCTACCTCAGTAGAATCCGCACCTGACTTCTCCCACATACTCACGTACCCTGGAGCAGGTTTGTCAATGTTTTCAATGTCACATCCAGCTATACTTAATAAAACTATCCCACTTAATAATTTAAACAGCGTATTCATTTTTTTCTCCATAAATAACCTAAACCTAAATTATCTAAAATTGCACGAGGTGCATAAATTTTTGCATTATGATTTGTTCCATAATTACGTTCACACGCATCACCCGCATCAGCATAACAATTATGGGTGCTAGGTTTAAAGCCGCGTAGCGCTCCCACTTGCTCTTTCATTGGAATTGCTGGTGGAAATAATACATAGGGGAACTTCAAGGGTACCTTATAAGCAGTAGGTGGATTGTGACCAATTTCTGTACCTATGGGATCGAATATATGGTTTTGTAAATAAATATGATCTTTTTTACCATCACTCACATAATAGAGTGCATTCGCTATTGATTGAGAGTTATCAGCTGGTCCAAAAAGATAGATATCTGTTTTTTCTGCTATACCGTGAATGCCATGCTTTTCAAAGTCACGCATTCCATTACCCACTGTCAGACTACCACGGCTATGCGCACTAACAATAGCATTATCATTGCCATAACGATAGATAAAATCTTGGAACTTCTTGGTCGAATTACTCAATCCCCAAGTGTTACCCTCCCAAAACTTTTGATAAACTGCTACCCCTAATTCTACCAGCACATCGTCAGCTTGGGGAAAGTATGTAAAATAAAGAGGACCATTTTTATTAACAGCCAATTGGACAGCATTACCCGCTGCCTCATCTGGTGAATTAAAAATGCCATTGTAGAACATATAAACAGCACCATTAGGGCCTTTTTGTAAATGCTTTTCTTCCTCTGGCTTTAAAAAGTGATACAGAGTGATATATTTTCCATCGCTGCCTTTTATATACTCTCCATTTTCATCGGTTAGATAGAGGACATTGCCATTTTCATCATGCGCAACCTCACCCACTGGATGGTCAACATAAAATGCCATTTTACGAACCCCATCCCATATATCAAACCATTCATCTACCCATTTATTTCTTATACCTAAACGATTACGCAATATATCCTCAAGCGGTGCGACATTGAGCTGTCCTACTGCCTGGTGTGCTGCTGCGGTGTTGCGGTTGAGAGAGCCAATGATTTGTCCAGCATCTTGCCCCATCGCCCCCTGTCCAGTTGTATCAGTAAGGATGATAGTCCCATCGCTGATAGCAGATTTGGTTTCCCCTTCTGCTCCATCCTTGGCTTTGCCGTGATTTAAAACATTCTTGGCAATGTTCTTTATCGTGTCATTCCCAGAAATGCTAAACCCATGGCTGCTGGCTTTAGCATGGGCACTGTTGCTGATATCACTGGTGCTGATGCTTCCTGTGGTCAGACTGTTTTTGTCCGCCGAGGCTATGCTGGAAATAAGTCCTCCAGTCAGCGTTGTTTTGTCTTTAACGTTGATCTTAAAGCCGCCATCACCCGCTTTGATGCCTGATTGTTCCACAACACTATGATAATCACTAGAGGATTTATCCTTTTGGAAAGAGGCGCTCATGGAGCCCCCACCACCCGTTTGTCCAGCACCAAACCCAACAGAAACAGAGTTTTGCTTGCTGGAAGTTTGCCCCGTATCACTGCGACCGGTAATGGCAAAACTACCCCCTACTTCCATTTCTACACGCTCTCCAGAAACCACGGCGCCTGCCAGTATGGTGTTTGCCCCACTCGTGGTATGAACAGTGCCGCTACCTATAATATGGCTGTTTTTGTGTTGAACTTCCTCACTGGAACCTTCCCCTTGACTAAAAGAAGCACTACCCGTTGCCCCTGCGCCACCCGTGCCATAACCGGTGCCAACACTCATTGAAGAACTTTCACTGCTGTTTTGTGTGCTTTGCGTGTTTTGTGCACTTTCAAAGGTGATATCTTTACCTGCTTCCATGGTGATCTTTCCGCTCTGTGCATCATTTTCCAGCACATAGATTGGATTGGTACCAGCTATAATATCGGCTCCAACACCATGAATGCTGCCTTTGTGGGCTTGCATGTTGACAGCGCGTCCACCTTCTATGCTATCTGTCACCGCTGTGGAGACTTGAGAAGAGGCTTCTGTTTTCTCAGTTTTAAAGCCCACGGTTACACTGCCAGATGCGCCAGCCATATTGGCAAGAGCATCCTTGGTGGAGCCCCCCAACCCTCCTAATGGGCTACTCAGTCCTTTGGTTATGTTCCCCTTTTCCCCTGTGTTGCCAGTCAGCCAATTAACAAAGGTTTTGCCTTTACTATAAAGATGACTGATTTTCATGCCGGTCAGTATGCCATTAAGAACGGTGTTATTTCCATCCTTATTATTCATGTGATCTGCGGCATCTTTTAGTCCTTGTACCGTGCCAAGGACACCGATATCAGCAGAGGCTGTCACACCAGCAAAAGACTTTTCATGCTTTTCTTTTGCGTTAGAGGTATCATGGCTTTCTGATAGGGTGATATTATTGCCAGCATCAATGTTGACATCACGATCCGCCGTAACATTGGTCGCTTGTAAATTCACATCATTGTCAGCAGTAATCTGCACATCTTGGCGCGCCGTGATGTGTGATTGTGTGGAAGTGGTTTCCCATTGATCGCCCGTATCTTTAGCGCTTGCAATTCCAACACCTACAGAAGCACCGCTTTTGCTTTTTTCAAACTGAAACCCAAAACCTTCCCGCTCTTCTTGAGAGTTTGACTTATGGCTATTATGACCAACAAGCACATTGACATCATGCGCTGCCGAAAGGTTAATATTCTCACCGGCAAGATCAGAGCCAACAATTGTCACATCTTTTTTCTTGGCAGTGATGTTGATCGTGCCATCCGCATTGAGAGAAGAACCTTGATGTTCAAAACTCTCTTCATTCTCTGTCTTTCCCTCACTCCCGTATATCGACACAAAGCCCTTGCCTGATCCCACACCAAAACCTGTTTCATGGGTCTCTGAATGGCTCTTATGATGATCTGTCATGCCATCAATCGTCACACTTTCTCCGCTCACATTGATATCTTGACCGGAAAGCAGATGAGAAGCAGAAATCTTGGCTTCTCCTTGTGCGTCTAACACAATGTTGCCCGTCGCCCCAAGGATAGAGGAGACCGTTGTGCTATGCGATTGAGATGTATCGGACGATTCCTCATGCAAAAAGCCACTTGATGACGATTGTGCTTGCTGGTCCAAGTGTTCTTGGGCGCCTTTGATGACAATCTTTCCCCCAGAGTGAATGGTAATATCCGCTTGTTTCTGTTCTCCTGGTGCTTTCTCTCTTGACGTTTCCTCTGCCTTCCCGGCTACAAGCGTCGAGGCGACAACTTCCGTGTTGTTTCCGGAATCAATAGTAATGCCTTTGCCCCCTGTTATGAGTGAACCGGAAACTTCTGTCGCATCAACCTTGTTATGCTCAGATTTGCTGCTACTAAACACCCCACCCTCTTTGTGATACGACATCTCATAATGTAAGCTATCCTCTGCATTGGTGATGAGAATATCGTTGCTGGCTTTCAGCCCTACCTTGCCCTCAGCCGCAATGGAACTACCTGTGATAGTGAGATCATGCGCCTTGCCATCCTGCCCTGCAATGACCGTGGTATCACCTCCCGATTTTATCGAAGATCCAACCGCATGAGAAGCTTGCATGTCCACTTTCGTGTTTTTGGCGCGAAGATGATATTCCATCTCATCGTTTCTCACCCCTATTGTTATCTCCCCTTTCGCACCAAGTCCAACATTGCCCTTCGCATCTATATCGGAAGCAGCCATATGGATATCTTGACCTGAGATGACAGTGGTATCTTTTCCAGAACTTAAATGAGAGCCATTGTGTAAGGTGACATGGGAGGTTTGCCCATCCCGCGTATGATTGTCCATGCTGTTGCGTGTAGCATCAATCGAAACATTGCCCTCAGCTTGTAAGGAAAGATTATCCTTTGTTTGAACATCAGAGCCTAAGATATTCAAATCTTTTCCAGAGGCAAGTGTCGTCGAGCCTCCAGAGTTGACTTCTGATTTATGATGCATGGTGGCATCACCCTGTTCATCATGGTAATGGGTTTCTGCTGAACCGATTGTCAAGTTGCCTTGTTCTGTAGCCATGGCAAGATCGCCCCCGGTGGTGATCCCCACCCCTGAGGCGGTGATATCTTGCTTAGCAATCACGCTCACATTACC
Source organism: Bartonella sp. CM120XJJH (assembly GCF_042194715.1). Taxonomy (NCBI): domain Bacteria; kingdom Pseudomonadati; phylum Pseudomonadota; class Alphaproteobacteria; order Hyphomicrobiales; family Bartonellaceae; genus Bartonella; species Bartonella sp. CM120XJJH. Next base: position 6,943 of record NZ_JBHINE010000028.1, read on the forward strand.
ACCAGCAGAAAGCGCCTCGGTGTTTAATACAGTCTCCACGCCGTCAACCGTTGTGCGCCCTGCATCCAAACGAATATTCTTCTCTGCAACTAAAACAGCATCACCACCCGCCGCAAAATGCCCCCCTTGACTGAGGATATCCCCGCCATGCACATGCAATTGGTGGTTTGCCGCAATCCGCCCTGAATTGGTTATCGTGGAATTGCTTGTATTCTGGCTGGTGATATTGACATCATCGCCCATAATCAAAGCCCCAGCAGAAACAAAGGAGGATCTGTCTTTTTCGGGGATATAAAGCACCGGCGCATAAACATCCATGCCCTTGACCTGTTGGTGCACATAAATCACCATCGGGGCTTCTAGGGACGCCAATTGTTCTTCACTCAAAGCCTCACCAAAGGGGAGATTGTGTGCTTTTGCATATTCCGCCCCGACATCCAGCAAGGTTTTGACTTGTTCAATGGCATCACTTCCAGGAATAAAGGAACCTTTGCCCAAACCTTGACCAACAAGATCACGCATTTGTTTCTCAATCAATTCCTTTTCGAAATAAGCATCGCCTAAGAAAAAAATCTCCCGATCAGGATTGTAACCAATTCTGTTCAAATAATAGGCTGAGCCATAAAACTTGCCAACATCAAGGAATTCTGCCCGCGTTTCATAAAGGAAATTCTGGTTGGGCAGCGTGCCCCCAACCCCACCCGATTGGGGCTTTGGTAAAGGAAGCCCCTCAGAAAGTTCCCCTGCATTATTGAGATCTACTTTTGGTGTAAAGAGAGCACCAGCCCCGGTTAAACCACTTAAGTCCTCCAGTGGATTGCCTTCAACGGTTTTTGCCTCAAAATGCGCATCCCCTGTAATCGAACCTTCCGCTGCCGTGTTATTGAGTTGATCAACCACCAGATTCAACGTGCCACCCGCTTGAACAAGACCAGGAACGCTCTCCAAAGCTTCTGAACCAATCTGGCGATCCTTGCCATTGGCTATATCTAAAGAAACATCGCGGCTTCCATCAGCTTTATAGCCATAACAACTGTCTGTATAAGCCTGACAACCAAGATAGGTTTTTTTATAAGCCGTTGCCCCTAAATTGGTCAGCACATTGGCGTGGATATCAGCATTCCCCCCTGCTCTCATAGTGCTATAATGGTTGTCAATATTATCAGCGTTAATGATGAGATTGCCGTGAGATTGTATCATCCCCTGAACCGTCGGTTTATGCGAAAACCCTTGCGTGACAGTCTTTTCTGTCATGTGTGACCAGTTACTATTCCCAAACCATCCTCCCCATCTATCACCATTCCATCGATAGCGTTTTACGAACTTTTGATCATAGACAGGCTTAAATTCCCAAGTAAATGCCTTGTAGACTGTTCCATTGCTTGAAATTGCGGTGCCATAGGTTTCTTCTTTGCTCGACCAAAGAGGAACATCCAAGAAAATTCTTACGTGCCCGTCAAAAGGTCCGGTATGACTTTGATGTTCGTGCCCCTTTCCCCAGAGGTTGGGACCATCTTGATATAACATCCCATCACTGAGTTGGTCAGAATCCTTTGGTCTTTGGAAAGAAATATCGCTATATTCCGTTTTTTCCGTGATGACGGGCGTGCTATCGGCTTCGTTTTTTAGAGTGTTGGTTTGGATATTTAAATTTCCACCTGCTTGAATAAAGCCCGCTTTGTTAACAAGCGAAAGGCTTTTTCCGCTGCCAGCTGCATTGGTAAAAAACAAATCACCTTCTGCCATTATAGCGCCAAAATCATTGAGAAAATCCCCATCAACTTGTAAAGCACCATTGCCCTTCACATAAATTAAGCCCGTTTTGCTATTCGTCACATTGCCCGTCACGCTAAAGACTAAATCCTGTCCTGCTGCCAATTGACCGCTATTTCCAAGCTCCCCCGTTTTGATCACGAAATCTCGTGCTGCTAAAACAGAGCTGCCCTCATCCACCATAACGCCTGGAGCAACAAAGAGAATATCTCCAGTCCCCCCCTCATCTGTCACGGCTTGTAGCCGCGCATTGTGAATCTCAAGAGCATTGGTGCTGTTAAAATCTAAACCACCATAAGTCAATTCACTGCCCGAGACATCAATATGATCTGCAATTAAATACAGCGTTTGCGGCGTGTAAATATGAGAACGATTATTGCTTAAATCCAGTGTCGGTGCTGTCAACCTCACATCCCCCTTAGCAGACAGCACATTCTCAACACTGATCCCTCCAGATACCGATGTCAATGTGGCTGTGCCATAGCCAATGACCTGATCATAATAAATGTCGTTGCCAGCAAAAATTTCAATATTGCCACCACTGGCAATCTGCCCAACCTTCACCCCTTCTTTTGCTGTAATCAAAAGAAAGCCCTTTTCATCTAAAATAAGATCCCCTGAATCGCCCGTAGAAACGACACCTGTCATCAGTGTGCCTGCATCAAGGCTGCCAACCTTTAAAACAGCCTTTTCACCCGTCATCAGCGAAGAAAAGTCAACCGCCCCGCCCCCAATATTTACCTTGCCATGAGCTAAAAGTTGCCCAAAATGAACGGGGGCATTTGTTTCTGGTTGTGCTTGAATGGCAACATTTTGATGCGACAGAATTGTTTCAGAAACAGAAAGCCCGTTATGAGAAACCAGAGTGATATCTCCTGCTCCATAAACACTTTCAGCAACAATCGCACCTTGACTGCTCTGAAGATCAACATCCCCTTGGGTGCCAAGAACAACAACACCAGAAGCACCCGTTGCCGCCATATCAACCCCACCGGCTAAAAAATGAGCTTGTATATCACCACCGGCATGTGCCTTGAGGTTCCCTTGCGCTAAAACAATCCCCTCAAGCTTCAAGTCTCCACCCGCTTCAAGAGCCATATCAGCGCCTGACCCTAGCCCTGAAACTTGAAGTGTCTGGCGCGAAGACAGCTCCATATTACCCCCAGAGGTTGCCTTGCCGGAAATCGATAAAAGCCCATCCTGCGCCTCTATTTTCAAATGACCATCAGCGCCAACCATCTCTAACGTCACATCCTTATGTGCTGCAATATCAATATGCTTTTTCGAGGTGATGTGTTTTGCCAATACGCTCTGGCTTTTCGATTTGAGAACAACACCCCCATGACCAAACACATTCTTCAACGAGATTTTTCCATCAGCAGAAAGATGCAACTGCCCCGCATTAGCCGCCATATCATGGCGCATACGAACCCCAACACCTTTTTCCGTCGCCACAAGTTTTATTCTGTCCGCCTGTAGAGCCCCTAACGCAGAACCATCTATCGCATATTCCGGTTTACCAGTAATATCAGTTAGCTCTTTCATTTCCCGTGAAGCATAATCAAAGTGACCCGTCCCTGCTGTCACTCCAATCTCCTTGCCCGCAACAGCTCCTTCAAAATGCACCGTGCGTGAGACAATATCGACGATATCAACAGCCCCTTGGCCTGAGAAAAAATTGGCTCCCTTTGCGCCAAAGGTGATGTCCCCACCTCGTACCTCAAAGCCTTTCAAAAAACCACTCGCATCAATTTCGGGTACACCTGTGGTTAAGGTCGCATGGGGCGTATTGATAAAACCACAACCATCACAGCTTATCCCATTGGGATTGGCTATAATCACATCGGCAGGGCGCCCAAAAACCTCTCCTGGACCATGAAGTGCACTGCGCTTGCTGCTGGTCACTTCATTTAAAATCACTTTCGCCGAACCCGTAACACGCAAATGCGGATTGCCCGGCATAATGCCCCCCAACTGCGATTGCCCTACTTCTTGCGCATGATTGTTCCAAATCACACCTGCATTGCCAATATTAAAATCATCATATTTATTGTGTGATAAGCCCTTGCCATTGGGGGTAACAATATCAATCGAGGGAACCCCATTGGGCGCTGCCACTATATCCGGACGATATGCGCTACCTGCGTTAGGATCCACAGTAATTTGCGCCTGTAACGCTGAAGGTGCGAACAAACAAGAAAAACCAAGTCCCCAAAATAAAACCTTTTTGAGCATCGTACTGGAGACCAAAACACCTAATAAAGCGGCTCTTTCTGCTCTCTTCTCATATCTCATACGTTAACTCCCCAATAAAAAACGCTTAAAGTTCCATTGTTAATGTCATCAAAAATGTTCCTGATTTCTTGTGCTTAACTGTGCTCCAAAAAATACTGGAATAACTAGCATCGAGAGAGACCATGCCTCCCGCAAGCTTGACACCTGCTGTCCAACCGGCAAGCTGATCACTCTTAATCCCATACAAGGGTTGTGCGAAAACACGCCCATAATCCAAACCAACATAAGGGCGTAGTTCACCAAAAACCTTTTTGAAGGTTGCGTGATTGCTCCACGGAATGGTGCGCAACAACAAATCATTCCGGCTAAAAAAACCGTTATTGCCAAAAAGCAAACTCTCACGCGTGCCACGAACATTGGAAGCGCCCCCCAACGAAATCTGCTCAGCACCCAATAAATTATGCGGTGAATATTGACCACTCAAAAGATTGCTCAGTATAAAGTCCAAGCCCCCTACCTTAAAAGGCGTCATAACACTGAGTGTTCCGGTAAATTTGGCAAATTGTGGCTCCGCATCCCCTGCTCCTGGATCGTGCTTCTTGACAGAATGAAACAAGGGGATCCCTTGCAAATAACTTACATCAAAAGTCCACGTTCCCCCCAACATCTGGCGAGAATGCGAAATCCCAAAATTGGCGACGCTATATTGACGACTGCCCACTTCAATCTTATTGCCAAGAAGGTAATTGTTGGTTCTTTTATAAGAAAGACCCAAATTCAAGGTTGTAAGGGAAACACCATCACGGTAAAGAACCCTGCTTGTACTGGCGTGCAACTCACTGGAATCCCCCGTCGTCTCAATATCGGTAAAATTGCCAGGAATAATACTTTGGTAATTATAAACAGTGCCATTCAATCCAAAGGTCCAATAACCGTACGGAATACTCACACTCGCTGAAAGATTATTACTATGTCCTTCTTGCTTGCTCCCACCCCAATAATCTGTCTGACTGCGCTGATAGTTAAAATCCCACGCATCATTCATCCCTAAAATATTTTCTACCCTCAAGCCCGCACTATAACGCGCATAACCTGTAGAGGATTGCCCCATATTGTCATGAGAAACAGTAACCTTGAAAGTTTTATCGGGATGATTGTTAATATTGACAATGGTGCTCCCTTCTTCACTCCCTGGAAGAAGTTCACTTTGAGCGTGCGCTGAACTCAAACGGTTGATCTGATCAAGCCCCTGTTCAATATCGCGCATGTTCAAAACATGACCTTTCAGCCCAGGAAAAGCACTCCACACAACATTGTTATAACGAGACGCCGGTGAACCATTATAGTAAATATCTGAAAGTTTGCCCTCAACGACAACAAATTTGAGCGTCTTGCTGTTTTTGATATCTTGATCAGGAATGTAAAAACGCGCCGTTACATAGCCTTGATCCAAATAAACTTTGGTTAACTTCTTGATTAAGAGCTGAATATCGACAAGCCCGATACATCTTCCAATATAAGGCTCTGTTACGGCTGATATAAAGCGCTTTTTGACATGATGCACTCCCTCAACAACAAGAGCATGAATGGGAAAACATTGTTTCCCACCCAAAAGCGTTTCTGGATTTTGCTCTGAAGGCGTCTTGATCCTTTTAGGCGTTAAAGACCGTAATTTCTCAATTCTTTCTAATTGCTGCTTTTCTGATTGTTGGCGAGAAAAATTATCGGTTGGGGAATGAAAAATAGCCGATGACCGCGCATAAACACTTACACCTGTAAACAAGCCAAAGAAAACAACAATGGCACGAAAAATTCTCAAAAGAGAACTCTGGCGTAAAAATACAGAAAACAATACAGATTGCCCCCGCTTTGCACACTTCATGAAGCATTCTTTAAAAGAACTTCATGGAACCTCTAACAAGCCCACTCAAAACAGCCACTGCCCTATGACGCTTTTAACAAAAGCACATGCCTCTGTTACCAAAAAAGTGACACCCAAAAACTGCTCTATTTTAACTGCTGAAGATTTCTCCCCCACATTTATGTAAAGAAACCTTTAAACAAAACTGTTTAGCCCGTCAATGCTTAATACATCAATATCCCCAGTTTAATGCTACAATATATTTATCAATAATTAGAGATAAATTCACTCTCCAGCCCCTCTAAGCCACTCAACACGCATATAAACGAGACATCATGCTATCAAGCACATCCTGTCGTCAAAAACCATCATAGAAAACAATAAAGAACCTCTTTTGAAGTCTTAAGACAACCACGCAAAACTCTTTTTATGCCATTCTCATCAAGGAACTTTTTTCCATAAGCAAATGATCTGAGTGACTTTGTAAAAAGAGTTTTGTCAGTCTTGTCAGTTTAGTCAGTTTAGTCAGTTCATTTTAGCCCCTATAGTATTTTTTTAATGAGATAAAAAATTAAAAACATTATATTTCAATATGTTAGTATTTTAATGATACAACCCATAAATACAATCAATAATATATATTTGTCAGTTATCTGTCAGTAAATTGAACTGACAAAAGTGATCATTTTACTGAGTAATTAAAACGTGCTTTATGAAAAGCATATGATCCTTTAAAGCCTTTCAAAAGAAAGGGGGTATAATCATAAGAAATGCTATCAAGATCATTATGGTTATGAGTTTTGAAGAGGTTTTGAGTTTTGACGGTTGCTGCTTTTATAT
>NZ_JBHINE010000029.1:0-13468 GCF_042194715.1 Bartonella sp. CM120XJJH
GCTTATCATGGGCGTTCACGCAATCGTTATCACCGGTTTAAATTGCGCATTCCTAAGAATGAACCTTGGACGATGATTACGGGGTTTAATGTGGATTTACGTCCTTTTGGTAGAGGGTAATGGCAAAAGTCTTTTTGACCAGTTCTTGGGATATGGAGCGTATAGCACCTTATCTTGAAGAGATTATTGCGTCTTTTAATGAGTATGTAGAGCGTTTTAAACATGAAATTACGTTGCAAGAACTCATTGAATCTATTGGCAGTGGCAAGAAACAGTTATGGCTTGTTTTGGATGATGAAGAGCGATTTTTAGCGGTAGTCACGACCCAGATACAACAGACAGTTTTAGGAAAGAAGCGCGCGCTCATTTGTGAATGTAGTGGCAAGGGTGTTCTTGATTTGGTTGATAATTTGCAAGTTGCAGAGGATTGGGCGCGTGAGAATGGCGCTTCTGAAATGGAGATCTTGGGTCGTTTGGGTTGGAAACGTGCACTGGACAAGCAAGGTTACAGCATAGATATGCTTTATTACAGGAAGGAATTGTGAAATGGGGAGCAAGACACCAGCAACAACAGAACAAAAGCAGGTACAGACAAGCGCCCCTCCAGCTTGGTTGGAGAATGTATTTAAGCGTGGGGGTAGTGATGCGTATCATCTGTATAATACAGGGGCGGGTGGTAATGTGTATGGCGGTCCTCGTATTGCGCCGTTAAGTGATCAAACACGCTATGGAATTGGTGGACTTGGCAGCATACCTCATCATTATCAAAATCGCTCTTTGATGAATACAATCTACAATCCAACGTCGGCAGCCATGAATCTTAGACATATGGCTTCTGGTGGTATGGTTGGACAGAATCCGTCTTTTAATGCTGCTCTTCAAAATAGCTTAGACCGTGTAAGAGATACGATTAACAGCTCTTTTGCTGGTGCGGGTCGTTATGGGTCCGGTGCACATGCAGGTGTATTGGCAAATGAACTTGGTGCTTTGTCCACAAGTGCTATGGCAGATCAATATAATCGTGATGCGGACCGCATGATGCAAGCCAATGCCATGATAGACCAAGCCAATCAAAATCAGTTGGGAGCCTCAAATAACTTCTTACAGGGTTATGGCAATGCCTATTCCAATGCCATACAGGCGGGAGGTGTGCTTGATGCCCACAATCAGAGAGTTGTTGATGCCAATCGTGAACGTTGGCTGGAGCAAGACAATAGCGGCTGGAATAGGTTGAATATGCTTATGAACGCCGGTCATGGTTTTGCAAGAAATTACGGTACAACGATGAATAATATGTCAGACTCTACGATGCATGGTAACGACCCTTGGAAGAACGCTATAGGGATTTTAGCTAGTATTGCTCATTTTGCAGGAAAAAAGTGAGGTAGTTATGCAAAATAGTAACGATAATATTTTATCAAGACTTCTTAAGTCTATGTATGGAATGGGACAATATGTACCACGTATACGTTTCAACGATCTAGAAGACATCAAACAACAGGCAAATAATTTGCCTTATTTAACCCCTTCTTCACCTATAGCAACTTTTGGTTCACAATCGAATCCTCTAGGTTTTGCTAAAAATACTCCACCTTTACCAGATGTAAGTTCGTCTTTAAGACCGGCAGGCAGAAAACCGGATGTAACATCTTCTGTTCCTTCTTTACCAGTAGCGACCTTTGGTTCACAATCAAACCCTTTAGATATGGAACCTTTGCCTAATGCACTTTCAGATTTGGCATCATTAAAACCAAAGCAGTCTCAATTACCAGAGCCTATTTCATCTGTAGAACCACAGCAGTTTGCACAGCCACAACAGAGTACTGTTCTTCACAAAGATACTGGTTCTCAACAGAGTTTTTGGGATTACTTGCGTAGTCCTGAGTTTTTACAAAGATTATCAGATTATGGGATTGGTTATGCATTATCAGATGGGACGATAGCACAAAGTTTAGCGAATGGAGCTATGAATCTTCGTCGTGGTGATATGGAAAGAGAAAAAAGAGGGCAGATTAACCAGACCGTCGAGTATCTAAAGTCCAAAGGCTACAGTGATGAAGAAGCTGCTATCATGGCACGGAATCCTCAAATGCTTAGTGCATTGCTAACAGGTGATGATACTTCTAAGTTACCTCTGGGGTATCAATGGTATACCAATCCACAGACAGGTGAACGTGAAGCGAGACCGATTAAAGGGTCTCTACAGGAACTTGAGTATAATCAGAAGTTACAAGCACAGAAAGAATGGGAGGATAAAAAGAGAAGAAATGTTCTTGTCAATAAACAGCAGCTGCGTGCTGGATTAAGTGATATTGCAGACGCTATCAAACTCATAAAAGACGGTTATTCGACAGGGTTTGTTGGATGGGGGTCGCGCGGCATTGGAGGAACACCTGCATATGAATTAGACAAATTATTGGATGGGATTAGAGGTGGCGTTCTAAAGACTGTATTTGAGAACCTAAAATCGATGAGTCCTAACGGCACAGCAGGAACTGGTCCTATATCAGATTTCGAAAGTAAGGCGATGACATCGATGTTTGGTTCTTTGGATGTTGGGCGCGATAAGAAAGGATTGGAGAAGACTTTACGTCTTCTTGAAACAACATTGGGTGCTTTTAATAAGCTTAATGATACTAAATTATACAATGCGTTAACAGGGCAGCCTCTAGAAACGCCTAAGGAAATCTCTGATCAATATTCAGTAGATTTATCGATGCCTAAAGGGAATTATGCAAATGCACCAATAGTAAAAAGTGCAAAAGATGTCGAAAACCTTCCAAAAGGAACAGTATTTTTGGTTAGGCGTGCAAATGGCAATCTAGTCCCTGTAGAAAAATAGGTTATCCCATGTCTGAATACAAAGATTATGATAAGTCACTTCTCCCTGAATGGGCTAGGAAATATAAGGTAGTTGGTCCTGAGATCCCCAACCCTCAAAATATAGCGGATTACTCTGAATATAAGGATTATGATAAGTCACTTCTCCCTGAATGGGCTAGGGAATATAAAGTAGTTGGTCCTGAGATTTCAAGCACTCAAGATACAACAGATGATTTCTCATTTTCTGATAAAGATCTTAGTTGGTGGGATGCGCTTTGGAGCCATGGGATATCTGGTCTCACGGCAGGTTATAGTGATGAGATACAAGCGGCGAATGAAGCGGGTTTTACGGATTATTGGAGCGGCGATAAAAAAGCCGAAGAAATCTATAATAGAAGAGTAGCCAAAGAACGTGCTTACCAAAAAGCCTTGGAAGAAAAACATCCAGTGTGGTCTTCTATTGGTTATATCCTTGGTTCCATTGTACCAACAGCAGCATCATTCATCCCTGGGCTGGGACTTTTAAGAGCCGGTTCAGTGGCAACATCAACATTTGGAAACCTTGGTAAGGCGGCACTTTTAGGCGCGGGATCTGGTGCTTTGCATGGTTCTGGAGCAGGAGATGGTCTTTATGACCGCCTTACTTCGGCAGGGATTGGTGGTGGTATTGGGGCTGTTGCTGGTCCTGTTGGTTCTCTTGCTGGTACAGGAGCTTCTTGGGGGTTAAGAAAAGCGGGACATGGATTGCAACATATTCCTTTTTTAAGAGGGTATTTTAATCCTGCTCATAAAGACGTCCAAACCAAAGCAGTTAGGGAAGTTGCAAAAACATTATATGATGATGGTGTTGAGAATGTTGCAGAACGCCTTGCAAGTGCGCCGCGTCATGCATTTTTGACAGACATTAGTCCGAATTTAGAAGTATCACTTGCTAATATGGGAAAAACAAATACTCGCGTTTCTGAACTTTTGAAACATGCTCATGGGGAAAGGGTACAGAACGCTGTCCACCGTATTGGTCAATCGGCGGATGAACACATTACTCCTCTCCAAGATACGAAAGTTTTACAAAGTTTTCTTAAAGAGCAAGGAGAAAGAGAATACAAACATCTTTATGCACAAGCGATGCAAACTCCAATCGCGAAAAGACATTATCCGGCTCTAAATAGGCTTTTCAAAAATAAATGGTTTCAAGATGCCCTTAAAGAAGCAGTTGATATCTTAGAAGGCGACCCACGCAAAGCAATTGCTCAACGATTTTATGATAAAAATTTTAGCCATCTTAACTATAAGCCCACAATGGAGTTATTAGATCAAACTAAGAAAAGTCTAGATGAATTAATTGAAAAGTATAAAAATTTTGGTGATAATCAAAAGTCTTCAGGGTACCAATTGATTAAGAACAATTTGGTAAAGATAACGGACGAAATTTCTCCTACCTATAAAGCAGCGCGGGCTAGTGTAGAAAAATATAAAGGTTTTCAAGAAGCGATAGAACAAGGCAAAAACATTGTACAGAGAGATGTTTCTGGAGCAACAATAGCAGAAGGTCTTCGTAAAGGAGCGATGTCAGATGGTCTCAATACCTATCATGTAGGGATGAGAGACTATATAGATGACATATTAAAAGGTTCTCGCCCTGTTAATAGCCTTTCGAATATTTTACAAACGGGTAGCATGTCTGATAATCTTAGCAGGTCTTTAAGCCCTAAAAATATTCATGCGTTTAGAAAAGCTGTAGATGACGAAAGGTTCTATGAAGATGCAGCCCAAAGGGCACTCAAACCGTTTCAAGGAACGCCTGAACCTTCTTATTTTACAGGTGTTAATATTCCGTACGGAAAAGTGAGTGCAGCCCGTGCAGGAGCAAAAATTACACAAAATATTTTATCAGATACAATTAGGAAATTGCCTCAAAAAGAAAGGCAAATATTTGAACGTGATATGACGAAGTTAGCAACTTTTGGCGTTAAAGGTATGAACCAGCAGGAAGTTGCTCAAATGTTACAAAGGTTCATAGATTGGCATAAAAGGGGAATTTTTACTGAGAAGGCAGCACATTTTATTTCTTCATTACTGATGGGAGAAATTGGCAGATTTGCAAGGAGTAAGGTTCAATGACCCGTTATAGCCCTTCTGTTAATCAAGCGATACGGCAAACGGCAGCACGTTATGGTTTGCCAGAGAGTTATTTATACCGTGTTGCGCAAGTTGAAAGTGGTGGGAGTCCCAATGCAAGGAATCCCCGCTCTTCTGCGGGTGGGTTGTATCAATTTATAGACAGCACCGCCAAACAATATGGTTTGCAGAATAGGTTTGACCCCATGCAAGCGGCAGATGCCATGGGGCGGTTGACACTTGATAATCGCAATCATTTAAGCCGTCTGTTGGGAAGAGCGCCTAGTGAAGCGGAGTTGTATTTAGCACATCAACAAGGGGCAGGGGGAGCCGCGCGGCTTCTTCAAAATCCCCATGCGAATGCGGCGCAAATTGTTGGCAGCAATGCGGTTGGCTTGAATGGTGGAAACAACGCTATGCGTGCAAGTGATTTTGTCAACCGTGTGTTGCAGATGTACGGTGGGAAGAAGTCTTATGGTGCACGCCCTATTGTTTTTGGAGGCTCTGTACCAGCACAGGGGAACAGGGATAATTTTCTCGAGGTTTTAAGAGCCTTACTTTCATCAGAGCAAGAGGCATCAGAAGAAGCTGATGAGAGATCTGATGATAACCCTTTAATGACGCAATTCATGCGGGCGTTTTACGGACCATTTTACCGGAATTAGGATTTATGAGAGATGTCAACGATCTATGATTGGTCGCTTAGAGCGGCGGATAATACGCGCGTAGATGATTTGATTGATTGGTCAGAAGGACAGCAGCCTAGCAGTGTGAATACGAGCGCCCGTGTGATGATGCAAAGGATAAGTGAGTATTTGTCAGACACGGGTGGAGCGCTTGAAGGGGTTGTTACAAATGATCATGTCCAACAAACGAGTGTGATAAGACTTGCAAGCACCTCACAGTTTTTAGAGTATAAGAATGGTATCGTTTTGCGCTTTATGGCTATGGGGAAGAATGTTGGAGCAACCACGATTGTCTTAAATACTTTAGACGGCAAGCCGGTTTATAAAGCAACGGAATTAGGGGTTGGTCCTTTATCAGGGGGCGAAATCCAACAAGGGTGCATTTATACATTGGTTTATAATGGAGATCATTGGCATCTTGTTAATCCTACCTCTATCCCTTTGCAAGAAGAAAGCAGTCTTTATCCCACGGGGTTCATAGGAACGTTTGGCATGCGCGGGATTCCAAAGGATTGGTTAATTTGCGATGGGAAGGCTTATTTGCGTCGTGATTATCGTGATTTATTTGAGACGATAGGAACGGTTTGGGGAGAGGGGGATGGTGTTACAACGTTTAATGTTCCAGATTTTAGGGGAATGTTTTTACGGGGGCTTGATGGAGGGCGCAATATTGATGAGGGGCGTTCTTTTGCAAGTGTGCAAACAGATTTAATCGAGTCTCACCAACATCAAGGACAGAGCCTATCGATGTCTCATTTTACCAGCAACGAAAACTTTTGGGATGGGAATACGACGGATGTATTAGGCTATCGTCTAGGCTTGTTTGGGGGGAGCTCTCTCGCGAATTTTATGGGTATAGAGCGTGAGAATTTAAGGAGTCACGTTGCAAGTCCTTATACTTTTGATGAGAGCCAAGAGGTTGTTTTGGAGCGCACTGGTGAAGGCGAGACGCGTCCAGTAAATGTGAGTGTTCTGTTTGCGATTAAGACATGAGGTTAAAATGTCGACGATCTATGATTGGTCTTTAAATGCCTCCTTGAATGCCTATTGTGATGCTTTGATTGATTGGTCAAAAGGACAACGTCCTAGCAGTGTGAATAATAGCGCCCGTGTGATGATGCAGCGTGTGCGTGAATATTTATCCGATACGAGTGGTGTGATTGAAAGTAGCTTTACGGTTGATAATGAACAGCAGACGACGTTGATAAGACTTCAAAGTAAATCGCATTTTTTAGAGTATAAGAATGGGATATCGGTTTGTTTTAAAGCGAAGGGTAAGAATGTTGGGGAAACCGCAATTGCCTTGAATGATTTAGTCGGTATGCCCGTTTATAAGGCGACGGAATTAGGCATTCGTGCATTATCTGGAGGTGAACTTCAAAGGGGGTGCATTTATAGCTTGATTTATAGGGATCATGCTTGGCAAGTTTTAAATCCTACGCCTCTTTCTTTATCACAAGAACCGGTTATTCCCATTTATCCTACGGGGACGATAGGGATTTTTGGGATGCAAGTTTTGCCAGAGGGCTGGTTACTCTGTGATGGGAAAGCTTATTCGCGGAGTGATTATCCTGCTCTTTATGATGCGATAGGGATCAGATGGGGTGGAGCTGATAGTTGGACAAAGTTTAACGTTCCCGATTTGCGTGGTGTTTTTTTACGAGGTGTTGATGATGACCGCGAGATAGACCGCTTTCGTTATCTTGGCACTTTACAAAATGACGCTATGAGAAAGCATGACCATAGTGGTCAATCCTTTACGATTTTGAATGCTGAAAATCAGGAAGAGAGTTGGCATGGTGATATGACGATCATCTGGGGATATGCGTTGAATGACCAGCAAAGGTTGAAGCTTGCCGAACGTTTGGGTGTGAGGGCAGAAGATATACGCGTGCACCATAAGCTAGCCTTTCCCCATTCCCACCTTCACATGCGTGATGTTGCGTTGGCAAGTTCAGGTGCAAGTGAGACGCGTCCGATTAATATGAGTGTTGTGTTTGGAATCAAGACGTGAGGTTCATATGTCGACGATTTATGATTGGTCTTTAACGGCATCTGAGAATGGTGGTGCTGATGCTTTGATTAATTGGTCAGAGGGACAGCACCCTAACACGGTCAATAATAGCGCCCGTGTGATGATGCAAAGGATAAGTGAGTATTTATCGGATACGGGCGGCGTGCTTGAAGGCATTGTAACGGTTGATAATAACCAAAAGACGAGTGTGATAAGGCTTCTAAGCCAATCGGCATTTTTAGAGTATAAGAATGGCATATCGGTTTGTTTTAAAGCGAAGGGCAAAAATGTAGGGGCGACAACAATTGCTTTAAATAATTTAGTTGGTAAGCCCGTTTATAAGGCGACAGAAACCGGTTTATTAGCCTTATCGGGAGGAGAGATACAAGATGGTTGTCTTTATACGCTTGTGTATGATGAAGAACTTACGGGTTGGCAAGTTCTCAATCCGACAAGGGGCAAAGTTTCTTCCTTAAAACGCTTACCCTCTGGTCTGATAGGACCGTTTGCAATGGAACGCCTGCCGGATGGTTGGTTGCCATGTGATGGGCGTTCTTATTCACGGTATGTTTATTGGGATTTATTTTGTGTCATAGGAACGACGTGGGGAGAAGGAGATGGCGTTGAGACGTTTAATGTTCCCGATTTTAGGGGAATGTTTTTACGGGGCCTCGATTATGAACGCAATCTAGACCCTTGGCGTTCTTTTGCAAGTCAGCAAGGCTGTTCTTTAAAAGCGCATGAACATTTTATAGGTCCAGCATCATCAGAAGGTCTTTCTTCTCGTAAAAAACGTGATGTTTCTTTGCAAAGGCGAAAGAGAGCTATAGACGAAGAGTGTGTAGGGTTGAGTGGTGATGCTTTGGACAAGTGTAATCAAGAATTTGACCAAATAGCGGGCACTTCAGAAGTTCCCTTTTGGTTTACAGAAAAAGATAAGCCGCCTCGCTTACCGTGGTTTATCAGGAGCCCGTTTGCTAATTTTTTATATTATTCCACGCCTATAACAGAAGGGCTGAATGACAGAGCGCATCATGAACATCACCTCATGGCAGAGAGGGTTGGTGGTGTTGAAACGCGCCCCGTTAATGTGAGTGTAATTTATGGGATCAAGACATGAGGAAATGAAATGTCATTAAAACCGTTTGCGATATCAGAGATTAGCGACCCGTCTCAAGTACGGGTCGTTTTGTATTCGGGGGATCATTTTGTGCATGCGCCGCTTAATGGCGTTTTTGATTTACTGAAAGCCGCTTTGAAAGCCGATCTTGATGGGTCGTTAAAAGATTTAGAGAAGCGCTTAGAGACCTTAAGAGAAGAGTTTGAAGATTTGAAAGAGTGTTCATTAGATGAAGCACTGTGAATGATGTGAGGACGAAAGCAGATGAAGATACCCGATCATGAACATGAATATTTGATACCAGTCGCGACGAGAGAAGAAATGGTAGCAGGAACTTCTCAAGACAGCGTTGTTGTTCCGAAGCTTTTAGGGACGGCATCTTTGTATTCGTATGAAACCTTTGCACCGTTAGAGCAGGTTGTTAATGCAAGACAAGAAGCAGAAAAAGCCATGGCGCGTGCGAATGGCGCGCAACAAACAGCAGATCAAGCGAAAACTATAGCAGACAGTGTCAAGGAATTATCGGATGCAGCGACGACGACGATAGCACAAGCAGTAGGCACAGCAGCGAGTGCAGTTACGACAGCTTCAGAAGCCAAGACGACATCAGAGACAGCTTTAGAGCAGGCAAATACGGCATTAACAGCATCTAATGCTGCCAAGCAGACAGCAGAGGTATCGAAAGCCTCTTCAGAAGATGCCAAGATGAAATCAGAAGCGGCAGAGAGGTTAGCGCAAGAAGCCAAGCGTATTGCGGAGGATACTAAAGGTGCAGCCGATAGAGTGACGACAGTGGTCACGGAAAGCTCTCAAAGAGTGACACAAGTTCAAGGCACAGTAGAGACAGCTTTGACAGAGGCAAGAGAAGCCAAGGCAACGGCAGGAGATGCAAAAGCACTTTCCGAACAAACCAAGAGCGCTTTTGATGATGTCAAGCAGGTGATGGGTGAGGTGAAGAATGTTGCAGAAACAGCGGCAGCAAGCAGTGGGCAAGCTCTCACGACAGCTTCTGAAGCTAAGACGACAGCAGAAACAGCATCTTCGGTAGCTGTTGATGCAAAAGAAACGGCGTCTAAAGCTCTGTCGGTAGCACATGATCTTAAGCAATCGGTTGATCATGTCAAGAATACAGCTGAGGGAGCCAAAAGGACAGCAGAAGGAGTAGAACAGAGGGCTTTAACAATAGAAGACGTTGCTACACAAGCCAAGACTAAAGCCGGTGAAGCCAAACAATTGGTTGAAGAAGTTAAGATGAAAGCGCATTCGGCAGAAACATTAGCGAATAATGCAAAGCAGATAGCGGATAGCGCAAAAGACACGGCGGTGGAAGCGAAAAATAAAGCAGAGGATGCACATGTCCTTTCGCAAGATGCTAAGAGCACAGCAGAAACGGCAGAAGAGAAAGCCGCAAGAGCTGAAAAGAAGGCGGATGATGCGACAGTCACAGCTTCAGAAGCCAAGACTATGGCGCAAGAGGCAAAACAGGCGTTAGAGACATCAACAGCTACCGAAGATGCTTCAGAAGCACTGTCTAAAGCCGCTGAAGCGAAGAAAGTAGCAGATCAGGCAGCAACGTTAGCTAATGAAAGTAAAACGACAGCTGTTGAGGCAAAAGGTTTAGTGGAGGAAGTAAAACAATCGGTAGCGGCAGCGACAGAAACAGCAGAAACGGTAGCTAACGAAGCCAAAGGAGCATCAGAAAGCGCTGTTAGGGTGGCGAACACAGCGAAGATCACAGCAGAAGAAGCCAAGAGTGCAGCGGATACAGCAACAGCGACGGCTCATCAAGCCCAACAGAGTGCAGAGGAGGCTACAAAAGTAGCTTCTGAAGCGAAAGCGGCAGCAGAGTCAGCTGCGCGTTCAGGAGATACGGCAGGGCAGGTGAGTGGGGAAGCGGTTAAGGGCATAGCGGAAGAAGCGAAGCGTAAAGCCGAAGCAGTAGAGAAGATTGTACAAGAATCTCAAAGTGCTTTGGATGAACTAAAACAAGTAGCTGCTAGTGCGAAGTCGACAGCAGAAGAGGCAAAAAAGGTTTCTGAAAGCGCTCAGAAGAAGGCAGTACAGGTAGAGACAGTAGCGGATGAAGCCGAAAAAATAGCTAAAGAAGCCAAACAGACAGCTGGTTATGCCAACCATGATGCGGGGCAAGCCCGTAGTGAGGCGGAAAATGCAAAAAGCACAGCGAATGCAGCGTGGAATAAAGCTTACGACGCGAATGAAACAGCAGATAGTGCTAAAACTACAGCAAGTTTAGCGCGGATGTACTCAGACGAAGCCAAGAAAATAGCGGAAAAAGCCGATGATCGAGCGTATGAAGCCAAGAATGAAGTAGAAAAAGCCAAGGAAATAGCTAGTAATGCAAAATATATAGCAGAACAAGCGCAGAAGGCAGCCGAAACAGCCGGTAAAAAAGCCGCGTCTTTAGAAGACGAAGCAGAAGAGGCACAAAAAATAGCCAAGGAAGCCAAGGAATCTGCTGGTTATGCAAGACATGACGCGACGCAAGCCCGTAGTGAGGCGGAAAAGGCAAAAAGCACAGCGAATGAAGCGTGGAGTAAAGCTTACGACGCGAATGAAACAGCAGATAGTGCTAAAACTACAGCAAGTTTAGCGCGGATGTACTCAGACGAAGCCAAGAAAATAGCGGAAAAAGCCGATGATCGAGCGTATGAAGCCAAGAATGAAGTAGAAAAAGCCAAGGAAATAGCTAGTAATGCAAAATATATAGCAGAACAAGCGCAGAAGGCAGCCGAAACAGCCGGTAAAAAAGCCGCGTCTTTAGAAGACGAAGCAGAAGAGGCACAAAAAATAGCCAAGGAAGCCAAGGAATCTGCTGGTTATGCAAGACATGATGCGGAGCAAGCACGCAATCAGGCAGAAAATGCAGAAAAAACAGCCTCGTCTGCAATGAGTAGAGTTATCGATATCAATCAAGTGGTTGATAATTTTAAAGCCCCCGTAAGTTTAGCGCGGATGTACTCAGACGAAGCCAAGAAAAAAGCAGAGTCGGCAGATTCACAAGCCTATCAAGCCAAGAGCGAAGCCGAAAAAGCCAAGGAAGTAGCCGATAGAGCGAAAAGGACAGCAGAAGAAGCCAAAAAAACCGCCGATACGACGAAACAAGAGCTTGGAGGTATCAAGAGTTCCCTAGCAACGGCAACAACAGCCCATACAGTAGCCTCACAGGCAAAAGTGCTAGGGGAAGAGGTAAACAATTTACTGAAACAGTCCAATTTAACGGTTCTTTCAATTTCCACACCGTTTCTGGTTGCGTCAGGGAGAAGACAACTCACATTGAAGAAAGGAACGCGTATAACCTTGGCATTAGGCAATGATGCTTTGGTTGCAAGTTATACGTCAGATACAAGAATAAGCGTTCCTTCTCTTTCGGCAGGCAAGGATTATTATGTTTATTTGGTTTCTGATGGAAAACAGTCTCATAAACTTGTTTTGTCAGAAAACTCTACGTATCCAAGGGATTACACCGTGAGTAATTCGCGAAAGATAGGAGGTTTTCATACGCTTTGTGCAGATGTTGGTACGATTTCCTCTCATCCCTTATCGGGTTATCAAGCAGGGGATATATTGCCGAACTCTGTTTGGTGTTTGAATCACCGCCCGCATAGTTCACCCGAAGGGATGGTCTATGATCCCTCTACAGATCTTTGGGGTGATATTTATCTTCAGTCAGGGACGGGTCACAGTACCCGCTCGGCGTATAATGTTCCTATTACGACGAACCGTCTACAAACAGATCATATATCCGATATGCAGCGTGTTAAGAAGGCTTTGCTCAATAATACAGAATTTACTTCTGCGATGTATGGAAGCAATGAAGGTGGTGGGATTCAAGGCAAAAAAGCACCTTCACCGAAACATTCTGGAGGTTATAAGAATACGGCAAATATACGGATGATTTCGCACATCGGTTGTGAAGATGGTTGCGGTTATGTTTGGCAATTTGTGAGAGATGTTTGTTTCATGCAAACGGTAACTGGAGCTTCACCAAATGTACAGTTTAAAAAAGATATGTATGCATTGTTGGCTGGTGGAGACTGGTCAGATACTACGAATATCACTCCACATTTGCGTGCAGTCATTATACGGAATGCCATTTATGAATCGGCTGGCGCCCGTGGCTGTAGCCGCCCACGCTGTTTTGTTTAGGAGGGGTAGATGATAGATTATCCAGAGCATTTAAATAGCAAGGAAGATTATCTGAATATGCTTGAATTTGATAAGGTTGAAACCGTAAGAAGGCTAGAGCATCTTTTAGCAATGCGTTTTTATTGGGTCTTTGTCAAAGAGCTTGGAGAGGGAGAAGAGGGGATTGAAGATGACACGCATAAGGTTTGTCTAACAACAACCATGCCGTTTGATTCAAATGGTGATTTTGTAGAAAAGCGTTGTCAGTATGAATTACAGGAAAGCGAATATGCGCCGCTCTTTCAACTTGGCTTTCGTGTTGAAGAAGTCGAGCAACTGATCAAAGAGCATAGTCAATAGAGATCATAAAAAAACATTTTTATCCAGCCTCACTTTTGTGGGGCTTTTTTTATGGAGCGTCAGATGAGAAAGATATCGAAAGAAGGATTAGAGCTTATCAAACAATGGGAAGGTTTACGTTTAGAGGCTTACAGAGACACGGCATGTGTTTGGACGATTGGTTATGGTCACACCAGCAATGCGGGTCACCCCCTTGTCAAA
>NZ_JBHINE010000003.1:0-197934 GCF_042194715.1 Bartonella sp. CM120XJJH
CGCCTAATTTATTAGCCATATCTAATAAACGTTCTGTCCGATCAATACGAATTTTACGTAAGGTTTTGCCAAATGGTATAAGCATGTGATTAAAGCTCCTAATTCATACAATTAAACTGTTTTCGGTAGTTTTTGGCTTTTGTTGGTCTCATCTATAAGAGGCTCGTAATTGAGAACGCTTTTCGGAACAGCTCCTCCATAACCCCATGCTTTTACCTGCGCTTTGGTGCTAAAATCTGCCTTTTTGGGTACGGTGGAATACTGACCACCATCAAATTTTTCACATTCTCTTGTTCCGTCTTCATATTCGTAGAGGTTGTAAAAGTACTCCTCTGCTTCGTCTCCCATGGGGCATAATCAACAGCCGTTGCAATCCACTTTTTTGCATGAGCTGTTTACGTTTTTTTAAAACATCTGGTTTAAGATTTTTTATCTAAATCCATAACTTTACCAATGGGTTTATTTGCCTCAAAATGGACCGTACAGAAGCGTTTTAATGTCAATATGGTTTATTGTAAAATCTTTAAATCGCTCTGTACGGTACTTTTCTGTTAATTCAAACGCATGTCTAATCTCAAAACAATCAGCAAATTTTACCATTTTGCTGTTGTAAGTCGCTTTTGAATTGCTACTGTTATGTTGTTCTTCACCAAGCACATCAAGAGCCTTTGCCATGTCTTTAACAGATGCTTTCAAGGAAAGTAAGTTTTGGACTGTCTGATAAAATTCCGAAAGCTTGTTCCTCTAGTGCTGGTGTCAATTTCACGCCACTGATCAAGATCTATGGACAATCCCTTGTTACGCATTGCACCATTTGATCGGCAATGTTTTGAAGTGGATTCACTAAATCCTGCTTCACTGATAAGGTTACGGATTGTCTCTCCAGTGCCACCAGAATTTTTTGATTTTTTGAAAAGTTTCCATTGTTTCCACCTGCCTGTTTTTCCTTTTCTAATTTCTTGGCGAGCATTCCGATAGGGCTTGTGACGCAATTGTACCAAGTTCTTTGCCAATCTCGTTTGTTTGCATTTTTACTTGGATTTGCTATCCAGTAATTTGTGAACCGTTCGAAATCTAACAGCGCCTCATCATAGGTTAAGCCTTTATCAATTGCGAAGTCGTAATCGGATTCAAAATTCTCAGGCAATCGACAGCTCCGATTAGCTTTCGCTCATTTTGCTTTTTTCAAAATATTTTCTTGCTCATGAATGGGAGGTTGGTTTTCTACACCCGTTGCGATTTGCTCTGGGTGGCTTTCGCAATCACGAACCTCTGTTGGTTTGTCAATCAGTTCGTTTGTTTCTAAATCTTCAAAATCAGTTTCTTTTTTTTTGCTAACACGATAGTATTAGTTTTTTTTATTATAACTGTTATTGTTTATGTTATATATTTATATATAAATATATAACGGCATCATTAAGCATTGCTTTAGCATCGTTTTTATCAGGATTTTCAATGGCGTTAGCATGATGCTTAGCATCGTTAAGCATACCAAAAACATCATTTTTCTGCTTTTCCCATTTTGCCTGTGCTACTTTTTGTGCTCTTTCTGATCACTTCTTTGACCCAGATGTCTTTGATACCTTCTCTAAACTCTCATTAGAGTTGTTAAGTTCTTCTTCAACTTTTAAACTCCATAAACAGCCATCGTCTAAACGTTCAATATGACCTGTGTTTATTAAAACGTCTAACGCTTTCATAAACATTTTTACTGAATAGCCAGTGTAATTAGCCCAGACCTTCGTGTTATTTAAAAGCGGCTTTCCAGTATAAAGCATTTGCAAACGCAACTTTATATAAACATTGCATTCAATGGGAGATAAACAAGCAAGATCAAGAATCCATCTATCTGCACATAGGCCTCGTCCACGGTAATTTACTGGACATGAGTTCCCCTTCTTTCATTAAATATAAAATTGCCAAAGCATCTGCTGCGTTGTCGTCTTTAGGCACATGTCCTTTTGCACACACTGCCTTAATCATTTCTTCTTTTGAGACATTGCTTTTTCTTGTTGTTGCCTTCTTAATTGTGCCAACAGGAATGCCTTCATATGGTATCTGATGATGTTCACACCACGCTGTTAAGGTTGCTAGAAAGCCCGCCATAAACATGCGACGCGTCTATACCTCCATGCTGGCGTACTTCTCAAAATACACGGCATCAATTTCATCAACGGACCTCTTTATCTCCATAAGCCACCGTTTAAAGCGTAAATAACGCATCCCACCGCCTTCAAAACGGCGTGCAAAGAAACCTTTAGACCTTGCAAACGCGTTAGAAAACCCTCTCTTTGTGAAAAAACTGCTTTTAGAAAGCGTCACACAATTAGAGACTTTAAAAAGTGAAGTGAGTACCCTTAAACCAAAAGCAGCTGCTCTTGAAAGCTTACAACGTCACAACGGACTGTTTAGTCTTACAGAAACCGCTAAAATACTCGAGATGCAACCAAAACAGTTCATTCTCTTCTTACAGCAAAAAGGTTGGATTTATAGACGTGCAGCAGGTGGAAATTTGCTTCCTTATCAAGACAAAATCCAAAAGAAACTTATGGATTGTCCAACCATCACACTTCAAACCGCAAGTGGAATAGAAAAGGTCATTCCTTGCGCAAAAATCACAGCAAAAGGCATTGGTGTGCTGTCTCAAGAGCTTAAAAGACAAACCATGCATTAAGAGGAGGCTATTATGATAAAGAAGAAATACGAACTGACTAATGAGACAGCTGATTTTTTCGGAAAAACTCTTTACCGCATTCGCGCCTTACGAGACTTTAGAAATATTAAAAAAGGTGACCTAGGCGGCTTTATAGCAAAAGAAGACAACTTAAGTCATGGGGGCGACTGTTGGGTTTGGCATGATGCCGTGGTTTGTGATAACGCTAAGGTATTTGATAATGCACAGATATTTGAAAAATCGATAATTAGAGATAATGCCAAGGTTTATGATAATACCAAGGTTTGTAGTGATGCTGGTGTTGAATACAATGCGCAAATCTTCGGCAATGCACAAATTTATGACAATGCACATGTTTATGGTCTTGTTTGTGATAATGCTCGTGTTTATGGAAAAGCCGTTATATGTGAAAATGCACACATTTCTGGAGATATTAGAATTCAAGATAAAGTATATGTTATTCGATAATATAGATATTTCTGGTAATTTTGAAATTCGTGGAGAAACTTCAATCATCTCCAAAAGTGAATATTCAACAATCTATCCAAGCTACATAAGCCGTTTCTAACCACACAAATAATTTTTAAACACAAGCGTGATTCACGCCACGGGGAATTGCGCTCAAATAGGAGGAAATAAAGATGAGTGAACTAAGTACCACACAAACGGAATTAGTGGAAAAAACGAACGATTGTGAAATCAAACCTACAGCTATGGAGCTTATTTTAGAAAGAGCTTTAGAAAATGATGTCGATATGGATCGTCTCGAGCATCTTCTTGAATTGCGAGAACAAGAGATAAAACGACAAGAGCGTCAAAACTTTGTCCGTGATCTTTCTGCTATGCAAATGGAATACAAAGATATCGAACAAAACGCCATTAATACACATACTAAAAGCCTCTATACAACGCTTGATAAATATATTGATTCAATCAAAGAACCTCTTGCAAAATATCACTTTGCCTTGTTCTATCGTATCAAAGAGCAGAGTTCAGACAACGTAACCGTAGAAATGACTTTAAAGCATATATCAGGCAATGAAATATCAACACAAGGAACATTTCCTTTTGACGCTACAGGGAGCAAAAACAACATACAAGCGGTTGGTTCTACTCTCACCTACGCACGCAGATATCTCTTAGGCATGCTTCTTAATGTCGCAAGCAAAGAGGATGATACAGATGGTCAAACGCAATCCAAAGAAGGCGATACAAATAATCAAAAAGTCTCCTCTAAACAGATAAAGTAAATCGGAGAATTAATTAAAGAAACAGGGACAAATGAAAGTAGTCTTCTCTATATTGGTTTTGGGGTATTTGGAAAGAAGAAAAAATATTCAAAAAGAAAAAGCTCTACAATCGCTCACACCACAAGAGCAACAAACGGCGGTGTGAGATGAAACAAAGAACAGCAGAATGGTTTCAAGCGCGCTTGGGTAAAGTCACTGCTTCAAACGTTTACAACATACTCAGTAAGACAGCAAAAGGTTTGCCTACCAGCAAATATGAAGACTACAAAATCAAACTCATGACAGAACGCTTAACAAGTGAAATAAGCCAATCTTATACAACAGCGGCTATGCAATGGGGCATTGAACATGAAGAGAATGCCTTAAGAGAATATGAATTCATTTATGACACAGAAGTCACAAGATGCGGTTTTATCCCACACCCAAAAATGAAAATGGCTGGTGCAAGTCCTGATGGGTTCATTGGAGAGGACGGTTTAATCGAAGTCAAATGTCCACAATCAACGACTCATCTTCGTTTTTTTATGTATGACGAAATCAAGCCTGAATATATCGTACAGATGCAATTCCAAATGGCATGCACGGGGCGAAATGGTGTCATTTCATGAGCTACAATCCAAATTTTGTAGGCGAATCTACTAGTTTGAGAATGAAAATCAAACGCGTCAACCGTGATGAGCAATACATTGAAGAGATTAATAAAGCGGTCGAAATCTTTTTAGGGGAAATAGAACAAGAGATGCAAAAGATTTTAGCAAAAGCCGCTTAAACCTATGGGGGTGCTCTCTCCTCCCAGCACCCCCACCCATTTAATTAATATAAAAAAGAGAAAGGTAATGAGATGATATTTGATGATGGCGATAGGTATGTAACGACACGTGAGTGTGCACAGCTTTTTAGTGTATCCACAACAACGATTCGCAATTGGGTGCTTCAGGGGGGGGGGCCGGAGCCATATAAGCTAGGTAGAGCAGTGAGATGGAGAAAAAAAGAGATCTTAGCCTTCACTCCAAAGAAAAATAAGGAGCAAATAAGAACAAATTAGGTAAAATTATATAAACTATAGAAGGTGGTCTAAAAGGTGGTCTGAAGATGGCTATTGGAAGAAAAAAATCTATATATTTCAATGCATTAAAAACAAAAAGTGGTGCCCAGACGCGGATTCGAACCACGGACACGCGGATTTTCAGTCCGCTGCTCTACCAACTGAGCTATCTGGGCATGCTTCATAAAAAATATAAAGCGCTTGCGGTTATAACATTAAAATTTTCTCTGTCCAGTCATCAAAAGAAAAATAATTGATTTTTTAATAAGTTTATCTCCCTATTCTAGAGCGTTATCAATAAATCTTTATCATAAAATAAATTTGATAGGTATATTGGACACTTTAGTGTATTGTTATTAGAATGCTATCTTATCGTGGTGATGATACGAAAAAAAATCAAAAGAATCAATCGAGAAGCATAATTAAGAAAGATTTTTTATAAAGTTTTCGTGAATTTTAAGCATACGAAATAATAGACAACATTTTTGACTTTTTCTAAAAAGATTATTGACTAATCTTTATAAAGGAAGAAAAACATCCAAAAGGGGAGAAATAATGATAATGTTACAAAAACCAAGCAGTCGTCCCAATAATACTAATTTTTCTTCAGGTCCTTGTAGCAAACGGCCTGGTTGGACTCTTGATGTTCTTAAAAATGCATTAGTTGGGCGTTCACATAGATCTAGAGAAGCAGAATTAAAGCTGGCTGAAGTTGTTAATTTAACCCGTGAAATTCTCGAGGTTCCTTCTGATCATCGTATAGGAATTATGCCAGGTTCAGATACTGGTGCTGTTGAGGCTGCTCTATGGTCTCTATTAGGTGAGCGTGGCATTGATATGGCGGCGTGGGAAAGTTTTGGATTTGGGTGGAATAAAGATGTTGTCGAGCAATTAAAGCTTTCTGATGTGCGTCGTTTTGAAGCTCCCTATGGTGAAATACCAGATTTAACACAACTTGACTTTGATCGTGATGTTGTTTTTACATGGAATGGGACAACTTCTGGTGTGCGTATTCCTAATGCGGATTTCATTCCGCATAAGCGGGCTGGATTGACCATTTGTGATGCAACATCTGCAGCTTTTGCGCAATATCTTGATTTTTCAAAATTAGATGTTGTTACTTTTTCATGGCAGAAAGTTTTGGGAGGTGAGGCTGCGCATGGTATGGTGATTTTAAGTCCTCGTGCTGTTGAGAGGCTTGAGAATCATGTTCCAGCTTGGCCTATGCCTCAACTTTTCTATATGACAAAAAATGGAAAATTGAACGAAGATATTTTTAAAGGAAAGATAATCAATACACCTTCTATGCTTTGTGTTGAGGATTTTCTTGATGGGTTGAAGTGGGCAAAATCTCTAGGAGGTGCAGCGGCATTAAGAGCACGGGTTGAGAAAAACTTTTCTATACTTGATGCATTTGTTCGCAAAACACCATGGTTAGAATATTTGGCAAAAGACCCTGAAGTGCGTTCTAACACCGCTATTTGTTTAGATATCGTGGATCCAGTGATTACTGCTTTGGATATGGAAAAGCGAGTATCTTTTATAAAAGCGGTTGTGAAACGTCTTGATGAGGAAGGGGTTGCTTATGATATTGGTTCGTATCGCGATGCTCCTCCTGGGCTTCGAATTTGGGCGGGTATAACAATTGAGGCTTCCGATCTTGAAATTTTAACACAATGGCTTGAGTGGGCGTTCCAAGTTGAAAAAGCACAGCTTTAAATAATTACTTGTGATGTTCACAACGTGTTTTTAAACAAAAAAAGGATACGAGAGATTATGATAATCTTTCGTATTCTTGTATCAGACAAACAGCCTCTAAATATTACATGAATTGTACAAGATTAAGAGGGAGAATGAATGCTCTGTCAGGTGTTGGATACGCATAAATTAAAATCTCTAATTTTTTACTTTTTGTAGCAAAAATGACAGATTTAAAATATTTTGGTATTTGCTTATCTTTATGATCATAAATTTGAAAATTTCATCACTTGAAGATTGAGGAAAATCTGAAATGAGGAGTCGCACTTGCTCTAAGGTTTCGTTATAAAGAAGTGTTTGTTTTTGAATGCTGGTTTTTTTGACCAAACACGACGGAGAAAGTTATGGCCAATGTAGTTGTTGTCGGTACACAATGGGGTGATGAAGGCAAAGGTAAAATTGTAGATTGGTTGTCTGAGCGAGCAGATATCGTGGTGAGATATCAGGGGGGGCACAATGCTGGCCACACATTGGTTGTTGATGGAGTTAGTTATAAATTATCACTTTTACCGTCTGGTTTAGTGCGTGGGAAGTTATCAATTATTGGGAATGGTGTTGTAGTTGATCCTCATCATTTTGTAGAAGAGTTAAAAAAGCTACGTGATCAAGGCGTAAAAATTACACCAGAAATTTTACGTATTGCTGAAAATGCTCCTTTGATTCTTTCTTTGCATCGTGATCTTGATGCAATTCGAGAAAGCGGTTTATCTGGTTTAAAGATTGGTACAACAAAGCGTGGTATTGGACCGGCTTATGAAGATAAGGTGGGACGTCGTGCTATCCGAGTGATGGATTTAGCAGAAAAAGATACACTTATGGCTAAGATTGAGCGGCTTTTGAGGCATCATAATGCTTTGCGTCGTGGGATGGGTGTTGCAGAGATTGATTCTCAAGCGCTTTATGACGAATTGATGCAAGTTGCGGATAAAATTTTGCCTTTTATGGATTGTACGTGGCGTCTTTTAGATGAAGGTTATCGAGGAGGGAAACACATTCTTTTTGAAGGTGCGCAAGGTGCTTTACTCGATAATGATTTTGGAACTTATCCTTACGTAACATCATCGAATACAGTTGCTGGGCAGGCATGTACGGGTTCAGGGATGGGACCTAGTGCAATTCATTATGTTTTGGGTATTGCAAAAGCGTATACCACACGTGTTGGAGAAGGGCCTTTTCCTACAGAGCAGATAAATGATATTGGTGAATTTCTGGGAGTACGTGGGCATGAATTTGGTGTTGTAACGGGCCGAAAGCGTCGATGTGGTTGGTTTGATGCTGTCTTAGTCCGTCAGATGGTAACAATTTGCGGTGTTCAAGGTATAGCATTGACAAAACTTGATGTTTTAGATGGTTTGGATGAAATAAAAATTTGTATTGGTTATGAGCTTGATGGTAAAAGGATTGATTATTTACCTTCTTCCATGGGAGCTCAGGATCGGGTGAAGCCTGTTTATGCAACATTAGAAGGTTGGAAGGAAAAAACAGCCCATGCATTGAGGTGGGAAGATTTACCAATACAGGCTGTTAAATATATACGCTATATTGAAGAACTGGTTAACACAAAAGTGGCTTTATTATCCACAAGTCCAGAGCGTGAAGATACTATTCTTATTACGGATCCCTTTGTTAATTGATTATTATTTTTAGATTTCTATATATGTTCTTTGTTCGTTTTTGTATCTTTTTACAAAAAAAGTTTTTAGGAGCACGTGAGAGAAAGGTGCGAAATAGCATTGTTTATTTTTCATATTCATTTTACATTATTGCGATAGTTGTACCGATATTAAATGGCAGTCAATTTAGAAGGCTAAAATAAAGTTTTTTGGCTTTATTGTTATTTTTTTCTCAGTTTAAGAGAGATTATAAAGGAAATGGTAGATTTCGTTGGAATCTTAAAAAAGACAATTAATGCACAAAATAATGTTACACCACAAGTGCGTAAGCGGATTTATAAACGGGCTACCGAGACACTAGAACATCAATTTGTAACAGCAAAAATACCACAAGCAATAGCGGATGAACAAAGAAAGATTCTTCAAAGCTCTATTGCAACTGTTGAAGGGGAATATTTAGCAGTTGAAAAGAAATTGCTTTCTTCAGTTATTGGGTGGAATCCCACAAATATAAATGAAGATAAAAAATATACGAAAAAAACTATATTACCAAAGAATAATGAATTTTCAGAGGTAGACATCAAAAGAAAGCAGGATTTTGTTACACGTTCAAAGGATAGCAAGGTATTTGATGAGCTTGGTGTATCAGATATACCAGATGCAGAGCTTGTTAATATAGAGGCTGATGTGCCTTCTCAGCATGTTAGTAGCTGTGCGTTAAAGATTTCTTCGTCGCAAGAAGATAATCCGCATATTGTTTCGCATATTTTTTCTCAGGCTTTACGTCGTGCTAATAAATCATTGGTGCAAAGGCGTATTGTGATAAGTGCTGTTTCTGTTGTTAGTTTTGCTGTTTTAACTGTTGGTGTTTTTTTTATTGGTGAGCGTGTATTTGTATCAAATGATCATCAGGTGTTAGGAGAAAATCTTCAAGTTTCTCATGCAGTACCAAAGGCACTTTCAGTTAAGAGAAAGTTAACACAACGTTTATTAGAGGATGGGAGTGAAATTGATGTCGGTTTAAAACAAGCGACAGATTCTTCGGAAGAAGAAGGAGTCTCAACAGTTGTTTCCAGCAATTTGCAATCGCTTGATAAATTAGGTGAAGCTGTTTTTTATCAAGCACGTACAAATTATGATGCAGAAAAGATAGCAACCGGAAGTGTTCGCTGGACGCTTATAAAGGAGTCTTATGTGAAGGGGGCTCCAGAAGAAACAGCCATACAAGGTGATATAACAATTCCCGATGAAGGGGTATCATTACGGTTAATTTTACGTCGCAATACCGATCGGTCATTTCCTGCTGCATATATTATGGACCTTATTTTTATTCTTTCTGATAAATTTTCAGGTAAAGCTATAAGCAATGTTCAAGCATTAACCTTTAAAGCAAGTGAACAATCCATTGGACAGGCTTTAACAAGAACCATTGCTGCAAAGATTAACGATGATTTTTTTCTTGTCGCATTGAGTAGTAGTCATCCATTTCTTGATCGAAATTTACAATTGATACGAGAATTAGATTGGATGCGTTTGGTGTTAACGGATAAAAACGGGCGTATAAGTGAATTAACCTTTGCAAAAGGACCAACAGGTAAGTCTATTTTTAATGAAGTTATTGGGCAATGGCTGGCACGACAAGATAAGTTAACAGTTCTTGGTCAAAAGAATGAAACATAGATGCAAAAAATAAATGGCTGTGGAGAATTTTCTACGGCCGTTTTTATCAATTACATACCAGATCCATTCATTAAAGCTTCACATATCGATAACTCAAAGAATTCGATAAGCTAATTTACAGGTATAAAGCCAAGATATGCTTTTTCTCATTTTCACATTTAAAGAATGTGCAAACCATTGGCTTTATACTTAACTCTAAGGTTTTACACTTGATTTTGAAATAAAGTAGAATCTTTGATAGAGTTTTGCACTTTTTCAAATGCACGCATTTCAATTTGTCTTACTCTTTCTCGACTAATATTAAATTCACCAGAGAGTTCTTCTAGGGTTAGTGGTACATCTTTTAAACGACGCGCTTTGAATATACGTTTTTCGCGTTCATTAAGATTGTCCATAGCATTTATGAGCATGGAACGTCGATTTTCTAATTCACTTTTTTCAATTAAAATTTGTTCTTGATCGTTAGATTCATCCACCAGCCAATCTTGTAACTCGCTGTTTTCACCTTCTTTTGTCCGAATCGGTGCGTTGAGTGAAGTGTCACCACCAAGTCTACGATTCATTGATACAACTTCATCTTCTGTGACATTCAACTGGGTTGCAATTTCTTTCACTTGTTCTGCATTGAGATCGCCACTATCAAGTGCTTGAAGTTTACTTTTTAATTTACGAAGATTGAAAAATAAGCGCTTTTGATTGGCTGTTGTCCCCATTTTAACCAAACTCCAAGACCGCAATACATATTCTTGGATTGACGCTTTAATCCACCATATTGCATAAGTTGCAAGACGAAAACCCCGTTCTGGTTCGAAACGTTTAACAGCTTGCATGAGTCCAACATTGCCTTCCGAAATGACTTCCCCAATGGGAAGCCCGTAGCCCCGATATCCCATCGCGATTTTAGCTACGAGACGCAAATGGCTAGTTACTAGCCTATGCGCAGCTTTTAGATCATTATGCTCACGGTAACGTTGAGCGAGCATATATTCTTCTTTTGGCTCAAGCATCGGAAAACGACGCACCTCTTCCAGGTAACGGTTCAAACCACCATCACCTGTCATTACTGATAACAAATTCATATGGGCCATATAGCACCCTCCTTTTGTCTGAATTCCCTGATAAGGCAAATTCTATGTTTTAGATAGTAATATCCATGTACATTCACTTTAGCATATTTTTTAATTTTGTTCAAAAAAAGATATTTTATTCTTGAAATCTTGAGAAGGAGAAAAGTTTCAATTCATTTTTTTAAAAAGCTTAATAAGTTTAGCCATATCTTGAGGCAGTGGTGCGGAAAATGACATAACTTTACCGGTAGAAGGATGTTCAAAAGTAAGACTTGCAGCATGGAGTGCCTGTCGGTTGAATTGATCGATTGCATTTCTAATAGTGGGGTTAAATGTGTTTGATTTTGTTTTAAAAGCGTTTCCATAAACTGTATCGCCTATGAGTGGATGCCCAATATGAGCCATATGAACACGGATTTGATGGGTGCGTCCAGTTTCCAAGCGACATTCCAGAAGGCTAGCAAAAGATGTTGAATCTGCATGAGAGTCATATTTTTCTAGCAAAGAAAAATGTGTAACAGCATGACGAGCATAAGGGTTTTGGTTATGGATAACAGCTTGCTTGGTTCGGTTATGGGGCGAACGGCCAAGTGATGCATCAATTGTCCAAACATTGCGGTGAGGTGTCCCCCAAATCAAGGCATGGTAGCGTCGGTCTAATGCACAGGTACGTCCATGATCAGAAAATTGAGCACTGAGGCTTTTATGAGCCAAATCATTTTTTGCAACAACCATAACACCACTTGTATTTTTGTCGAGACGATGGACAATGCCAGGGCGTTTAACACCACCTATACCAGATAAACTATTACCACAGTGGTAAATAAGGGCATTGACCAACGTACCGGTCCAATTGCCATTGCCAGGATGAACAACAAGACCAGCTGGTTTGTTAATAACAATGATATGATCATCTTCAAAAAGAATGTCCAATGCAATAGCTTCAGCACTAGGTTCTGCATCACGAAGGTCAGGCATTGCCAATTCAATTATTTGGTTAGGTTTTAATTTTGTTTTTGGTTCCTTTATGAATTGACTATCAATTTTAAGATAGCCTTCACGGATGAGGGTTTGCAAACGCGAACGTGATAACACATTATGATATTGTTTTGCGAGCCACTGATCAAGACGTTGCCCAAGAGCACCTTCATCCGTTATTTTCTGTATTACCATACGATTCCTATTAAGTTTTTAATAAGATTTTACCAGTACGAAATTGCTTTACTATCGAGAAATTCTTTAATTCCCCAATGTCCTCCTTCACGGGCGCGCCCAGAAAACTTTACACCTCCAAAGTAGCTTCCACAGGGTAACCCACGTCCATTAACTTCTACCATACCAGAGCGTACTTGTGCCGCAATACGACGACATTTGTTGCGATCTTGCGATTGAATATAGTTTGTAAGACCATACTCAGTGTCATTCGCTAAAGCGACGGCTTCTTCTTCTGTGCTAAAAGAAAGAATCGAGAGAACTGGACCAAAGATTTCTTCTTTAAAAATACGCATATGAGGTTTTACATCAGCAAAGACTGTTGGACGGACATAATAACCGCGTTCCATTCCTTTTGGTAAACCAGTCCCGCCTGCAACAAGAGTTGCACCTTCATCAATTCCCGATTGGATAAGATCTTGAATTTTGTCATATTGTTTTTTTGAAACGACGGGTCCAATATGATTTCCTTCTTGGCAGTTTGGTCCTACTTTTGTTGTTTCTGCAATATCTTTGGCTATTTGTACGGCTTTGTCATAGATGCTCTGTTCCACAAGCATACGAGTTGGTGCATTACAACTTTGTCCACTATTATAAAAGCAATGTCGCACGCCACGTTGAATAGCATCTGTGTCTGCATCAGCAAAGATAATATTCGCTCCTTTTCCCCCAAGTTCCAGACAGACTCTTTTTAAAGTAGCGCTAGCATTTTTAGAAATATCTTTTCCTGCTCTAGTTGAACCAGTAAAGCTAATCATTTCTAGATCTGGATGTGCTGAGAGGTAAGAGCCGACAGTTGCACCATCACCATTGATTAAATTAAAAACACCGGCAGGGAGCGCGGCTTCATCTAAAAATTCAGCAAAAAGCATAGCAGAAAGAGGCGCAATTTCAGAGGGCTTTAACACCATGGTACAGCCAGCCAAGAGAGCAGGGATAACTTTAAGAGTTACTTGATTCATAGGCCAATTCCATGGCGTAATTAATCCTACCACGCCGATAGGATCGTAGTGAAGGATTGCTTGCTCATTTCCCTTTATTAAAGTTTCTTGGAATGAAAATTCTTTATAAGCTTCGATAAAATTGCGAATATGGGAACTGCCGGTTGCAGTTTGGGCATTAAGCGCCATATCAATCGGTGCTCCCATTTCCATTGAAATGGTTTTTGCCATGTCTTTAGAACGTTTTTCGTAGATCTCTAGAATTTTTTCAACAAATCCAAGACGCTCACTTGGTGACGTTGTTTTCCATTTTTGAAATGCTTCTTTAGCCGCGTTAATCGCTTTATCGGCATCTTTTGTACTTCCAAGGCTAATGACAGCACAAGCCTCTTCTGTTGATGGATTAATAACGTCAAAATCGTGAGGAGTGCTTGGGTTATCCCATAGACCATTGATATAAAATTTCCGTTTATTAAACATAATTCATTCCCTTTTTTCTATTTGTGTTTGTTTAATTATGATTATCTTAGTCTAAGCCGTTTTAAACGAGGATAACAAGGGTAATCTTATAAAAATGCGAGAAATTAGATTGTATCATGATAATTGAGCATGGAGAATTCAATAGAGCAATGCTTATATACCCCATTTGTATTATTGGGACTAACTGCTTTTATGAAATGGGAGAGAAAGAGAGGTATAGACAGTTTATATCGTCAATATGCAGAAGGGAGATTATGAATATGCATTATGGCATTATTTTTTCATTAAAACGTAACCATCAGCAAAAGGTTATTAACCTTCGTATGATAGTTTCTACGAATTCTTTTTGAAAAGGTTATTTTTCTCATTGCTATAAATTTGTTGGGTGCCATGCAAAATTCGAAAACAAAATCTATTTCTACGTCCTCTTTTTCTGATGATAGTACGAAAGGTGCATCAAGAGAAGATTTATCTATTAAGATTACTGAGATATTTCCTTATCCGGAAGTGTGGAAAAAGGCATTTACCCTCGGAAAGAATGTCCGTTTCACGCGAACCCCAGAAGTTGAGATTTTGCGTCGTCGTATAGAAACAGATCCAGTATTTGCAAAACAGTTTAAAATTTTTACGAAGCAAGATCAAAAAAAAATTACAGATACAGATATTGTACGTTGTAACAAGAAAACACCAAACGTTCCATCGACGAAAAAAGTCATTAATCCTCAATCAATAGAAAATAAAACGCCGGTTTGTCATTCAACAGTTTTGAAGCAGTTGTCACGACAAGCTACTTGTATGCCGTCAGCAAATATCTCACTTGAGGAGGATAAACAAGAGCATAAATTACAAGTAGAAAATGTGCTACAAAAAATGAATCCTGCTTGGCATCTTTCCGATGATGCATTTTTTGAATGTGGATCTTTGATATTTGAACATATGGATACTCAAATATCAAAAGAAGATAGAACATCGATTGACACGACAAATGAAATTACACCTGATATTCCCACAGCCTTTGATGAGTCAATAACTGCTCTTTACCGTGTTCTCGAATACCGCTTTCCACAACTCTATGATTCAATTACATCAGAATCTCCAGCGGAAAGGATGCGAGGGGTTGAGCAAATTTCTGATTTAATGCATACGAATAGTGATATTACCAAAGAATATCATTCTAAGCTTTCTGTTGAAGATTCCGCTCATACGTTAAGTGATACAAGAGCGTTAAACGATATTGAGGTACTAAGCGATTCTGGGGCTAGTATAGAGACGAAAAAAAACAATAATATTGTCGATTGCACAACAAACGCTGTCACATCGAATTCAAAAGATTTGTCTGTTATGCGAGCAAATGGTAAAACGAAAATATTGCAATCTACCCGCGTACCATTAAGCAATTATGATTCTGCTTTTATGCAAAATATTCAATCTATTGACAGTGATGTTTATGAGTTTCCTCCGATCAATTTATTACAGGAACCTGTTTTTCATGAAGGCACGATGATTCCTCAAGAAACATTAGAACGCGGTGCAGGGCTTTTGGAAAGTGTTTTGGAAGATTTTGGCATTAAGGGTGAAATTATCCATGTACATCCAGGGCCAGTGGTTACAATGTATGAATTTGAGCCTGCTGCGGGTGTAAAGTCATCGCGCGTTATTAATCTTTCTGATGATATTGCACGTTCTATGTCTGCTATTTCTACACGCGTTGCTGTCATTCCTGGACGGAATGTTATTGGGATTGAGTTACCCAATACGGTTCGTGAAACCGTTTATTTAAGGGAATTAATTCAAACACGTTCTTTTCGTGAAAGTGAATTTAAACTTGCTCTTGCTTTGGGGAAAGGGATTAATGGTGAACCCGTCATTGCAGAATTAGCAAAAATGCCTCATTTGTTGGTTGCAGGAACAACAGGATCAGGCAAATCCGTAGCAATTAATACAATGATTTTGTCAATTCTTTATCGCATGACACCACAACAGTGTCGTTTGATCATGGTTGATCCTAAAATGCTAGAGCTCTCTGTTTATGATGGCATTCCACATCTTTTAACACCTGTTGTAACAGATCCTAAAAAAGCGGTAACAGCTTTAAAATGGGCGGTTCGTGAAATGGAAGAGCGTTATCGCAAAATGGCTAAGTTAGGGGTACGTAATATTGATGGTTTTAATGCACGCGTTGCACTTGCGGCTCAAAAAGGCGAAACGATCATGTGTACTGTTCAGTCTGGTTTTGATAAGGAAACAGGAGAAATGCTTTATCATGAAGAAGCCATGGATCTTACGCAGCTTCCTTATATTGTTGTGATTGTTGATGAGATGGCTGATCTCATGATGGTGGCAGGGAAAGAAATAGAGAATGCCATTCAGCGCTTAGCACAAATGGCGCGTGCGGCAGGTATTCATCTTATTATGGCAACGCAGCGTCCTTCTGTTGATGTTATCACAGGGACAATTAAAGCGAACTTTCCTACCCGCATTTCTTTTCAAGTGACCTCAAAAATTGATAGTCGCACGATCTTGGGTGAACAAGGTGCTGAAACGCTTTTAGGTCAAGGAGATATGCTTCATATGGCAGGTGGGGGGCGTATTGTACGCGTTCATGGACCTTTTGTCTCTGATGAAGAAGTTGAATCCATTGTTGCACATCTTAAACTGCAAGGAAAACCCGATTATTTAGCAACCGTCACGGATAATGAAGACGATAACAAAGAGGATGCTTCTGCGGATTCAACGGTTGAAGTTTCTGAGGAAGAAAATTTTGATGAAGAGGGAGAGGAGCTTTATAATCAAGCTGTAAAGATTGTTATGCGTGATAAAAAATGTTCAACATCTTATATTCAGCGCCGACTTTCTATCGGCTATAATAAAGCAGCTTCTCTTGTTGAGCGGATGGAAGAAAAAGGCATTGTTGGAGCCGCTAATCATGTTGGAAAACGTGAAATTTTACTCAATGAAGGAAAATAAAAAAGCACATTAAAATGTGCGATTTTTAAAATGTTTGACAGTCATTATTTAAATAGCGAATGCTTGTTTTATTTTTGAAAGCAGATGTGACCACGTATTCATTATCTGTAATAATATCAAAAAATTGAGTGGAGAATAATAAAGCAAAACCGATCTTGTGACTACTGATGAGGTAAACAAACTGAAACCAAAAGGGGGAAAATATTTTTAACATTTCTAAATGATATGGCATGTAAAGAAATTAAACAAATCTTTATATGAGAATAGATGATTTGTTTTCTCTTCTATAGCCATTCTAATGAAAGAAAGATCTTTGGGATATTATTGAGAGCATCATAAAAAGTACCTAATATGCAAGTTCTGTTGCATTGGGTACTTTAAAGCGCTACGCTGAATTTATTATCATTTGATATTATTGGCTCAAGAAAGGTGTTCTTACGAGAAGCTTTATTTGAAAAAGAAATTTTTATTTTTATAATGCAAGATATTGATTTATAATGATAATTGGTCATTATAAATATTGAATAGAAGTTTCAAATATCGTAAGATTTTCTCATTTCAAATCTGTTTCTGTTGAAACAATTAAAACTATTTTCTTGCGTATCATAATAATGTAGGGGTAAAAAAGTTTAAAAAATAAAAATGCTGCTTATGAACGCCTTCAAATGCCAAAAACTATTGGCAATATTAGGGGCTGAAATTAGTATAATGATGGTGCTAACTAGCTCTTTTGTAAGCATAAAAATGGTAATGCACA
Organism: Bartonella sp. CM120XJJH; assembly: GCF_042194715.1. Taxonomy (NCBI): domain Bacteria; kingdom Pseudomonadati; phylum Pseudomonadota; class Alphaproteobacteria; order Hyphomicrobiales; family Bartonellaceae; genus Bartonella; species Bartonella sp. CM120XJJH. Next base: position 17,445 of record NZ_JBHINE010000003.1, read on the forward strand.
ATGCCTTGATATCTCTATGGGGACTTTTACATCACACCATTTACGGATGCCGTCGTAAAATAAGCTTGGGGATTTTGGGAGATATCTTTTTAAACAGGAGCATGAATGCGTAAAATAAGTGTATTCTTTTTGAGTACTATTTATGCGAGGGAAATGTTACCATTATTGTAATAAGATTTATTACAATAATGCGTGAATAAGAAACAAGAGTTGGAAGTTTCTTTTAATTCTTGTTTTGTTGATGAAACAGTCAAAATTTTGCTACAGACAATTGATATGAGTTATAGAGTTATTTTAACCAGAATAGATAATTGTAAACAAATTAGCATTATTCATTTGAGAGTAAATCCAACACTTTTTTAGTTTTAGTTATGCCATTAAAAGCAGATGAGTTAAAGTTAAATACAAATGAATTAAAATGTCAGCAAGAAGCTTTTCGTTTTACGCCAGAGCTTTTGCCACGGCCTTTTACGTGGGAAATCGATCACAATGGTTTATTTTGTGAAGTCTCAAAAGAGCTAGCTGAAGTTGTTGGTCCTCTCTCTTCCTCTATTTTAGGATGTAGTTTTCATGAGCTTGCTCATCAATTTCATGATGATCGATATCTGGTTCTCAGTCGTTTCATTGAAGCGGCTATGCCTTGGAGTAAAGAGATTGTTCAATGGCCTGTTGATGGTTGCTTACAATGGCTTGATGTTGAATTGTCGGCTTTGCCAATTTTTGATGTTAAAAAGCAGCTTAAGGGGTTTCGTGGCTTTGGTGTTTTAAAAATACGAAAAAAAATCCAGGAAAAAAGAGATGAAAAGCTGGAAATGGAAATGCCATGTCTTACGGAGATAGAACGCTCAGCTTTTCATGCAATTGCAGAGCAATTGCGTGATGAATTGAATTCATCGATAAAAGAAGAAAATTTAGTTGAAGAAACTGCTATTCAGTTACCATATGCACAAACATTGCCGGTAAATGCTGTAGAACAAGCTCTCGTAAAAGAGCCCGCTGCAGTTTTATCATTGTTGGATACAGCAACAGATGGTGTTTTATGGTTGGATGAAGAGGGCTTTATTCAATCAGCAAGTAGGGCAGCTTTAGCATTAATGGGTTATGAAATAAATGAACTACGAGGACAGCCACTCTTTTCATTATTTACTTTACAAAGCCGACTTTTGGTTGAAAAATATTTTAAATCAATCCGTGTGAAGGGGAAAAATCAGGTTTTAAATCGCAGAGAAACAGCTGATTTAATGACGAAAAATCATAAAAATATAACCGTTTTGATAACGATTGTATTTTTGGCACAGCAAGGCAATTATGCTGTTATGTTGCGTAATAGGACACAAACAGTTCCATCAGAAGAAAAAAAAGCAGAAGAGGATAAAATTGTTGGGGTTGTTCATGAAATACGAACACCTTTGAATGCTCTTATTGGTTTTGCAGAAATTATGAGAGAAGGCCGCTTTGGTTCGATAGAAAATGAGCGTTATCATGGATATTTACGCGATATTATTTCCTCTGGAAAACATATATTATTGCTGATTAATCAATTACTAGAGTGCTCGAAGATAAATTATTCTGGTTCCAATAATCAGATTGATTCTTCCCTTATTTCTGAAACATTTGATGTGATATCTTGTTTACGTGCGACGATAGCTTTTCTTGAAACTCAAGCCAATCAGAACGGCATTATCATGCGTATTGTTGCTCCACCTCATGTTCCATTTATTCCTGTATCACAACAAGTGTTTCGCCAGATTATATGGAATCTTCTTTCTAATGCTATTCGTTTTACACCTTTGGGTGGACAGATTATTGTTCACGTTTCTTATAGAAAAGAACGTGTAAAAATTTCAGTGAGTGATAATGGTATAGGGATGAACGAAGAAGAAATTATAAAGGCACTGCAACCTTATGGTCAAGTAGAGCGCAAAGATGGCCGATCTGGTGATAGCGCTTTTATAGGAACAGGTTTAGGCCTCCCAATGTGTAAAGCAATGGTAGAAGAAAGTGGGGGACAATTTTTATTATTCTCAAAACCCAATCATGGAACAACTGTGGAAATGTTTTTTCCTCGTGTTCCATGATGTAAATCTTGCATAAAATTATTTTTTCTTAGCCAAAAGATCTCTAATTTCTGTTAAAAGTTGTTCTTCTGAAGACGTTTTTTTGGGGCTTTCTTCTTCTTTTCTACGGATTTTATTCATAGCTTTAACGAATAAAAAAAGAACCCAAGCAATAATGAGAAAATTGATAAGTAAAGTAATAAAGTGTCCATAGCTAATGGTTGCTCCAGCTGCTTTGGCTGCACTCAATGTTGCTTGTTTTTCGCCAGCAAGTTGAATAAACATATTAGAAAAATCAATTCCACCTGTAATCAGTCCAATGATTGGCATAAAAATATCATTGACAATTGAGTTGACCAAGCTACCAAAAGCGCCCCCTATAATCACACCGATAGCAAGATCAATCATATTACCTTTTAGGGCAAATTCTTTGAATTCTTTAAGCATTGCGTTTTCCCCTTTATATAAGCGATATACGGTAATTTACTTACCGCTTTTGATGAAAAAGGAAAGGGCAGATTTTATTTTTAGGATTATATTACAATATTAATCTTATTTTCAAAGAACTTTATAAGGTTTAATAAAGAATTTTAGGGCTCTATTTGAATGTACATAGAACCTTTCTGAGAGAAAAGCTTTTTTGATAAAAACTATATTTTTCAACAGAAAGTAGGCAACTGTAGCTTAAATTGTATAATTGCCTCAATATTTTTATGTTAACATTAAAAAGAGAGATTTTTACACAATACCACAAAATGAGCAGTGTTGGAAACTGAGCTATCAGAAAGCTTCTCAAATGAAGTACATATATTGGCATAACATTTTGTCATAAAAAGAGAATTTAGGAATAAAAAATATAAGCACTGATGGAAGAAATAGATAGATGAAGCAGGAGTAAAACTTATAATTTATTCCTCTTAATTCAGTAAGCGATAATAGCAATTAGGAGGGTATTATGGCTTATCTAAAAGCTATTTTTACTGGGTTTCATGAGCTAAAATGGCGATAATTCCGATGGAAGAAACACATTTCATCTGCTGGAAGATTGTATCAGTTTATAAATAGCAGAGCTTTAGGGTTTGCAAGATCATTTTTGTTTGGAAGTCGTTGGTATAATAGGTGCGGGTTCAATGATCAACTGTCATTACTTAAACTATATGTTAGACAGAGCACTTATAGATGCAAAATTATATTTAGCGCATCAGAAATGGCAAAGAAAACAACGCAGATTCTTCAAAATTTTGTCAATAGAGTACAAACGATTGAATATACTGTTGCTAATAAATGGCTATGAATTTAGATGATTTTATGAACCATGTATTCTATAAATGCTGGAAAAAAATAGCTTTATAGAGCAAGCTCTGTTTCTATTGGCAACAATATTATACAAAGGAACTTTGGTAATAGGGATAATTTGCGTGCATTTTTAAGAGAATTCTTCGCTCGCTTACATGAGACGTCACAAAATCATGGCTTTGATGAAGAGCCATTGATGTTTCAATTCATGCTGCATTTTATAAGATTAGGATTCACATTTTAATCTTTGAAAAATGTCGAAAAAGAGAAACATTTTTTGAGAATAAAAAGTCTTTTGCACAGTGTACATCAATATAAACATGTATGGCTATTATATGATGAGTTTTCTTCTAGAAGGGGAATATTATTTGGATAATATGCTCTCTTTGATTAGTGATCTTTTGTGTTAAAAGATAGAGGTGAGGTGCGATGGATCATTTTTATGTTGTGGAGAAGGATTGATGAGTTTTTTTCGTTGTATTGGCCGTTCTGCTTTATTTTTGTTGGATCCAGAGCAAGCACATTGTTTAGCGATTCTCGGGCTGAAAAGTGGGTTAAATGGCTGTCAAAAGGTTATCGATAAACGTTTGTGTGTAACTGTTGCTGGGCTTGAGTTTGAAAATTTTATTGGTCTTGCAGCGGGGTTTGATAAAAATGCAGAGGTTGTGGATGGTATTTTTCGTTTAGGATTTGGTTTTACTGAAATTGGGACAGTGACACCAAAGCCTCAGATTGGAAATCCTAAACCACGGCTTTTTCGTTTAAAAGAAGATGAAGCGATTATTAATAGAATGGGCTTTAATAATGATGGACATCAAGTTGTTTACAATAGATTGCGTGCGTGTAAAAAAACGGGTGTTGTAGGAGTCAACATTGGAGCCAATAAGGATACGGTCGATAAGATTGATGATTATACTGTTGGTATTGCTCATTTTTATGATGTTGCTGATTATTTTACGGTTAATATTTCTTCTCCTAATACACCAGGTTTACGTGATTTACAGGCCCGTGACAGTTTGCATCTTTTGTTGAATGCAATTTCGCAAGTGCGAAAAGAGCAAGAGAACAAGCATGGATTCTCCATTCCCATTTTTTTAAAAATTGCTCCCGATTTATCAGAGAAAGAATTAGATGATGTTGCTGAAGAAATAAAACTTTCTGATTTTAATGGACTGATTGTTTCGAATACAACTCTTTCACGCCAAGGTCTCAGCAATAGTCACCTCAGTAATGAAGAGGGGGGGCTTTCTGGATGTCCACTTTTTGAGCGCTCTACCATTGTGCTTGCAAAAATGCGTCAAAAATTAGGGAAGGAGATTGCCATTATTGGTGTTGGCGGTGTAAAGGACGCACAAACCGCTTTGGAAAAAGTAAAAGCTGGCGCAGATTTAATTCAATTATATAGTGGGATGGTTTATGAAGGTCCAAATCTTGTCATAACTATTCTGAAAGAGATTTTGCAGATGATGCAACAAGACGGTGTTGATAACATAAAAGACTATCGTGATCATAGTCTTGAGCATTGGGCAAAATTTTCTTTGTAAAAAAAACGCTTTTTTCTTCACAAAAAATTGCGAGATTTTTTTAAAGGGGCTTGCAAACTTTGTTGATTTTCCTTATGTCACATAAGCATGAGAATAAATGTTTACGAAATCGTGAACAGTTATGATACATTTTCTTTTATGCGGTTGTAGCTCAGTTGGTTAGAGCGCTGGTTTGTGGCACCAGAGGTCGTAGGTTCAAATCCCACCAACCGTACCAAGAGCGACGTTATTTCTTGCACTAATCGGTGGGTTTTGTGCTACTGGTCCCGCGCATATAGGAGCCTACAAATATGCTATCATGCGACTTTCTAGTGTCCTCCATGAGGTTGAAGTCGGGCATCTTGAGGCGGCGGTAACGCATTATTGCAAAGACAAACCTTGGCTAGGGTTTGGTCACCCGATTATGCAACGGGATGTCAGGGTTTATTTCTTTTTTTCACGCTTTCAGGTGCCTATGCGCCCCTTCAGTTCGCTTGCGCGATCTATTTCGGACAATACAGGACTGCAACCCAATGTCGATTTTCTAATTGCAAGCATCATGAGCAAACATTGGGCTTCTCCTGAGCTGGGATTGTTGGCTTTTTCGTTTGTCGTATGCCGATACTTTTCGCGCACTATCAAGCGCGGTTTAGTGCTCATTCCTTTGGTTTATCATCAAAGGATTTAAGAAAAAAATATAAAAAGGTCCCCCAATTATGGCTATAAAGCATCGCACCGAGCCAAATTTCTTGGGTATATGTCAGAGTATCACCTTAACCACACCGATGCGTGCTTGCGGGCAAATCGATATTTCTCACTGGAATTTAGCCCATAACTATTTGAAACAGGGCTTGTTACTCGAAGCCTTGCATCAGTTTTCAGTTCGATTCGCCACCATGGTGGCTAAAAACTCGGATCTCACTTATCGCTATCTCCCTGTTATGGTTGAACAGTTTTTCTCTACCACTCATTTTGATAGCGATCGGTTATGCGTTGAAGGACATATTGAACGCATTAATGAGGCCTACCGTATTCACTGTAAGGCCAGCCTATACGGCAATGACAGGGCCGTTATTGCGCAGGCAATCATCATGGTCAGTAAGGTCTGCTTCCTTAGCTCGTGTTCTGAGAAAGTCGCTCTTCCATTACTAGGCGATTTATGTAAGATTTCCTCCGTAACCGGAGATTCTTGTACTTTTTCCTTTAATGCTCATCACCCGCTTTTTGAGGAACATTTCCCCTCCCGCGCCGTATGCCCTGGTTCACTATTGATTGAGATGGTTCTGGCTTTGTCCATGCAGGGTAGGGCGAAAAATATCGCATCTGTTGCGCTGAAAAAAGTAAAGTTCATTGAAGCAGTTTATCCGGGAGATACCTATCAGTTGACCATTAAACAGGATACAGAGTATGAACCGGGTGGCGTTTTTTATATTCATACGGAAACTAAAAAACGAAGCACTTGCGGTAAGTTTTCTATCAAATATAAAAAGGAGGATGCGCCATGTTTAACATAATAATCTCTTTTATTCCGTGGAGTATTTACTCCTGGGTTATCAATGGAAACGTTTTAACTCTGGTCGAACGCTCTCTCATCTTAACTGTGCTTTTATTGTTCATTATTGCTCTGAATATTAAAATTATCCGACAGGGAGAACCCGTGATGATTACGAACATTCTGACAGTTGTTGTCCTGTTTGTTAATTATTTCGCTGGATGGTCTACACTTTTGCTGAACTACCCCACAGTTTTTTGCTATCTGTCACTTGCTCTGGTTTCATTGATGAGCTTGCTGGTAAAGAAACCCTTTACCATTTTTTATGCTCCTGCTGGTGTTTCTGAAGAAAAACGCAAACATATCCTATTTTATCTCATCAATAAATATATTACATGGATTTGGGTAATCATTTTTTTTGCCAATGGTCTTCTAGTGGCTTTTTTTGCATGGCTCCCCCAGCTTTGGTTGGTCACTATGGGTTTAATTTGTGCTGGTATTCTTTTTTCTAAATATCTTCCTAACATCATGCAATATTTTTATCGCATCAAACATCATGGAGCATAATATGTCATTGTTTAACATTCTGACTGGAACCCCTTTATGGGCCTGGATTTTGCTTATTTTTCTCATCGCGAGGGGAATAATCGCATTGAAAGATAGGGAAACGAAGGTTTACCGCCTTTTTCTCTTGCCGTTAATCTTTCTTTTTTTTGGGCGCAAGCGATGTGATTAACCAGCTGGCTTTCCCACGCTGGGGAGCAATCGCAATGTTGGCAGGGCTGATGATCGGCTTTGGCGTTGGCTGGTTGCTCTGGCGTGCCACTCCGCGTTTAAAAATCAAAGAGGGAACGGATTTAATTATTCGGCATGGTACGCCGTTGACGCTGATATTTATTCTTATCGCTTTTGTCATCAAATTCATATTGATTGTTTTTCTCAATATTGAACCTGATTTGAAATATGTATTTGATTTTAACCTTCTTTTTGGTCTTTTAAGTGGGTTCACTGATGGTGTGTTTTGGGGCGGCACATTAAATTTATATATAGCATTTCGAAAGAATCGAAATTAATCCTTATACCATTAGCTGTGGGTGCTTCCCATTAGAACTATCTCAATAGAAGCTTATACCTAACAACAACGCTGCATACAAATGCAGCGTTACCTCATAGTTTCAGATTTTTTATCCCAACGCGTGAATACGTGACGGAAGTGATATATCTGACTATACCCCCCTTGGGGGCAGAGTGAGCCTAAAGGTTTAGAATGCTATGAGTTTAAGCTAGCTTGATTTTGAGCAGATGGTTTATCGCTCATGCTAATCATTTTGTTTTACGATTCAAAAAAGAGGATAGTGATGGTCTCATTGGCGTAGGTGGGCAAGAAAACTGTTAGCTTGGCAATGCGTCAACAATTTGTAGAACTATGTTGTGGAACCCCTACGCAAAGCCGTTGCTATGATGGCATGATGCTTTTGTCAAGCATTATGATATGGGGAGGAACCGGTGTTTAAGGGTGCAACTGCGGTCACTATACGATCCAGTAGCATTACGTTTTTACGTTTGAGTATTTAGGAGCGGTAGACTCTGTACAGGCTATGCGTGCAATATGTGAAGCACGCTTGTGGGAATCAGTGTGCCATTATTGCGTTGTGCATGCAACCCTCTAGCTAGTACTTCATTGGTAAGGTTGTTTTTTGAAGCTGATTAATTATCTGTGTGTTTTTTAAGAGAACGTTAGCACTGATGTATCGCGTGCAGTACCATTTGTCTTTATACAACTATTCTCATTTCTCTTATTTTTTGCCTTTAAGAAATCTGCACTTTTGGTCTTTTTACGTACGATCGGTAATGTAGCAGTGACCTTGAGAGGATGAATTTTTTTCTCTTTTTATTAAAAATGTCCAAACCGTTTCATTTTAGCCGAGACTTCGTCTAAGAAGGTTTCTGCTAAATTTATGATTTATTCTCAATAGGATAAAAATCACTCGTTTTGGGTGTGCAAGCGCACCTTATTGTGGGAGATAAGATGCAAATCCGCAAGCTTGGGTGCACGGTAGACATATAGCAGCAACAAGCTTAGGCGTATAGTTAGCAGACACGGTCATTATTTAGGCGTTTATTTAAATTGTGTTTGATCGATTGAGGTATACAGAAAAACGTGATCAATAAGCTTAGGTTTATGTGTTCTAAGTGTGGAGAAGGGGGAGGTGAGCTGTGAGCTATCCAATGAAAAAGGATAAATTGTTTTTTTGCGCTGAGCGTTGGTTATTTTTCAACATAATTGCATTTTTGTCTGACTTTGTGGACACGCACTATTTTCTGGACTAATCGAGGAAATAGAACATTCATGTGTCGAGAGAATTAGACAATGAGTTGTGAACAATTAGAGCAAGAAATAGCCACTGTAAAATATACGTCAATGTAGGAGCCCAAAGCCTTATGGCACAACTTATTTCAGTGAGGATGCGCTAGGGCGCACTAAAGAAACACTGTCCATGAAGCTAAGCTGGCTTATCGCGTACAAGTGCTAGAATATGGTGGTTTAAGTTAAGAGACACTGGCCTTTTGGCGCGATGAACAGCCGGTTAAAAAACGAAAGAGCACGCAAAAGAAAAGTGCCTGTTGTTGGTACACAATTGTGCCGCGACAATTATTTAGGCCAAACGCATCATGTGCTTGTGGTGCCAAAAGGCTATCAATATGAGAGCAAGATTTACAAAGGCTTGAGCGCTATTTTCAAGCATATTACCGGCATTAATTAGGATGTCCATTTGTTTTTTGTCCTTATAAGGCAGGGATGAGAGGATGGCAAGGGACAAGAAAGGTGCGTAAACAAGCGATAAAACAAATACACAGCACTATATATAGACGTAAATTAACCGAAAAAGGCTTAGAGAAAGAGTTTAACTCGCTGGACGCACAAAGAGAAGCAGGTGAAAGCTTTGTTAAAGCCTATTGTCATGAAGGTTAGCGATTAATACCAACATTGCTGATAATGTAAAAATCATACCACAATATATTTAAGGAGCGAGTGCAAGAGATTAATACACTCCTATGGCAAATTGTAAAAGCATGGTTTACACATGAGTCTAATTATATGATTAATAAGGCAACACAAATCATTCCGAGACAAAATGATAAGAGCTATATTTATTATGAATCTGGCGCACAGTATAAAACCTATAAAGGTAAAGCGTTTTATGGCATGAGAAGGATTTTCAACCTGCTAGCGAGCGTTTGAGAGTGCTCTCACTCACTATAAAAAGTATTTTAGCAAATCTTGCTTGCACGGATAAGGAAGAACTAGAAGTGGATGCCGACATAATCCCTTGTGAAATTTGTTTTTATTGCATCAAAATAAATGATGAAGAAATTTATGTTTTGGTTGTTCGTGATAGTACTGGTATGTGCTTGACTAGGTCACATGTGAAGCAATTTTAAAATTATCCGTGGTGACATGTTGTCAAATTGGCGATACATCTCCTCGATTTGTTGGATTAGAAATGTGACAACACCAGAAGATAGTCATATTTTTGATGGACTTGTGCCAATTGATAAGATTATTGATAATGTTTGTAAGCGCCATAATAGTGCACAAGAAGAAATAGAAAATCACTGTCGTTATTATGCAAAACAGTGTACCTAACTTAGAGTTGCGAAATCATTGCTCTTGCAAAGCAAGGCAAAAAAAGCCAGATGATCAAAGCGTGGTAATGTGAATTGATTTAGCTGACTTGCGTAAGCAAAAAGAAATAAAACAAGCACAAGAAACTTTAAAAAATAAAGAGAACAGCTTATACGAACTTTTCGTGCAAGTAAATTTGCAGAGGATACAGAAATAAATAGGATAAAAGGAATTGCGACGTAGAAAAGAAATATTCATAGACATTTTATACTAAGTGTAACAGAGAAGCGCAAAGATGAGTATAATAGCGGGTAAAGATAAAATAGAGGGCATGAGTCAAAGCCCTGTTAATCCAGACATAGAAAAGTTAAAAGCAGTCTTTCCACAATGTTTTACTGAGGGAAAGTTGGACATAGATCAGTTATTGAATCTATGCGGCGAATATATCGATAATGATTTTGAGAAGTTCAAATTTGAATGGAAGGGCAAGGGGGCAAGTTTAAAGCTTGCGCAAAAGCCTTCACTTGCGACTTTGCGCCCGAAGCGCGAGGAGAGCGTAAACTTCGATAATACACATAATCTTTATATTAAGGGCGATAATCTTGAAGTTTTAAAGCTTATCCAGCGGTCTTATTTTGGTCAAGTGAAGATGATTTATATTGATCCGCCCTATAATACGGGGAATGATTTTATCTATTGTGATGATTTTAAAGACCCGTTAGCACGCTATAAGGAAGTGACGAGCCAAACGACAAAATCGAACCCTGAGACAATGGGGCGGTTTCACACTGCGTGGCTCAATATGATCTATCCGCGCTTGCGTTTGGCACAGACTTTATTGCGTGACGATGGGGTGATTTTTATCTCGATTGATGATCATGAAGTGCATAATTTGCGCAAAGTGTGCGACGAGGTGTTTGGCGAAGAGAATTTTGTCGCGCAATTGGTGTGGGAGAAGGTTCACACGCGCAAGAATTCAGCGAAATATTTTTCTGTCAGCCATGAATATATTATATGCTACGCAAAGTATAAGGAAAATTTTAAGAGGAATTTACTACCACGGCAGGATAGCTCTGCATATAGGAATCCAGATAATCACCCCAAGGGTCCTTGGAAAGCAGACCCTATTACTGCGCATAAACCTTATGCGGCAGATTATACAATTACGAAGCCTAATGGTGTCATGTTAAAACGCCCCCAAGGTGGGTATTGGCGTTTTAGCGAAAAAATTTTGAAAGAGAAAATTGCTAATAATGAGATCATATGGGGTGAAGGGGAATCCTATCCTATGATTAAAAGGTTTTTAAATGAGACTCAAGATGGGTTGGTTCCTACGACTTTTTTCGGCAAGGAAATCGATGCCAATTTTGATGAAGAATTTGCAGGAATTTTTAAACGAGAGTTTTCAGGTGATACCGCTTTTTCCAAACGTGAAATTGATCAATTAATGCATATTCAAGGATTGTTTGAATATATTAAACCTACCAAACTCATAAAATTGCTCATGCAAATCGGTACGAACAAAGACGACATCATTCTCGATTTTTTTGCTGGTTCTAGTACAACGGCGCATGCAGTGATGGCTTTGAATGCCGAAGATGGTGGTAATCGCAAATTCATCATGGTGCAATTGCCTGAATTATGTGATGAAAAGAGCGAAGCCTATAAGGCTGGTTATAAAACTATCTGCGATATAGGTAGCGAACGTATTCGCCGTGCTGGTGCACAAATCAAGCAAAAGCATGAAGCAGAACTCACACGCGAGCAGCCTCTAGACACCGGATTTCGCGTGCTAGAGCTCGATAGTTCCAACTTTTCCATATGGGACGATAGCCCGATTGATCCGAATGCACTTGATGTTAAAGAACAATTGCAAATGCGTTTGGGTCATATTTTGCAGGGGGTGAATCCTGAGCGCTCTCATCAAGATATTATCTTCGAGATCATACTTAAATATGGTTGGCCACTGGATTTTAAAATTTATCCTTTACCAATCAATGGCAAAAAATTCTATTATATAGGTGAGAGCGAAGGCGATATCTTGGTGATTATAGCCATAGACCCACCCTTTGAACCCGAAGATGCGGAAGAGATGATAAAGTATTTGCCCGTAAAAATCGTAGCGCTTGATGCGGCCTTTAAAAGTGACGAGGCGCTTATTAATTGCAACTTTATCTTTAAAGACAATGAAGTAAGTTTTGATAAAATTTAAACTATAGAGAGACGATTGTGGCGGCAATATGAAACTTAAATTTAAACAACAAGAATTTCAAAATGATGCGGTTAAAAGCGTCATTGATTTATTTAAAGGCCAACCACGACGGGATTCTTCTTTTGCTTTGCATTCAGAACAAGGACAATTAGCATTAAATGAATTTGGTTATGGTAATCAATTATTGATCAGTGATGAAAGCATATTAGCAAATTTACGAGAGGTGCAACAGAACAGTAAACTCTTGGTAAGTGAGACGCTAGAGCAAAAGCAGTTTTCTATTGAGATGGAAACGGGAACAGGCAAAACTTATGTCTATAGCAAGACGATTTTTGAGTTAAATCAACGCTATGGCTTTACCAAATTTATTATTGTCGTACCAAGTGTTGCTATTCGCGAAGGGGTATATAAATCACTTCAGGTAACGAGGGAACATTTTCAAGCAGAGTTTGATAATCTGCCCTATCGTTATTTTATTTATAATTCAAAAGATCTTTCGCAAATTCGCCAATTTGCAAGCTCTACCAATATTGAAATTATGATTATCAATATTGATGCATTTAAAAAAGCAGAAAATATTATCAACCTTCCGCAAGATAGACTGAATGGCGAAAGTGCTATGCGCTATATCCAAGACACAAATCCGATTGTGATCATAGATGAACCGCAATCGGTGGATAATACAGCAAAAGCAAAGGAGGCTATTGCGAGCCTTAATCCGCTTTGTGTTTTCCGCTATAGTGCCACGCATAAAAATGAGATTAATCTTTTATATCGTTTAACACCTGTTGATGCTTATCAAAAAGGACTGGTAAAGCAAATTTGTGTCTCTTCTAATCAGATAGAGAAAGATTTTAATCGTCCCTATATTGCTTTGAAAGCCGTATCACGCGAACATGGCTTTAAGGCGCGCTTAGAGTTGGATATTGCGGGAAAGAATGGCACTGTTAGCCGTAAAACGGTTACAGTGAGGCAAGGCGATGATCTGTATCGCGTTACAGGTGGGCGTGAGCTTTATAAGGGCTATATTGTTTCGGGTATCAATTGCATGGCGGGGGATGAAGCAGTTGAGTTTTCTGATACCAAAGTCGTCAAATTTGGTCACGCGCTTGGTGATGTGAATACAATAGAGCTTAAACGCGCGCAAATTTATCGCACTATAGAAACACATTTAGATAAGGAATTGCGGCTTGTACCTTTAGGGATCAAAGTTTTGTCACTGTTTTTTATTGATGAAGTGGCTAAATATCGTAGCAATGATGAAGAGCTAGCGCTTTATGAGCGTATGTTTGAAGAATGTTATGAAGAGTTGTGGGCGAAAGAGAAATATGCACCCTTGCGGACTAAGTTTGCGCAAAATGTTCGAAACGTGCATGGCGGTTATTTCTCGCAAGACAAGAAGGGTGTCTATAAGAATACAAAGGGTGACAGTCAAGCCGATGATGACACTTATAACACGATTATGCGTGATAAGGAGTGGTTATTATCTTTTGCATGCCCCTTGCGTTTTATCTTTTCGCATTCGGCATTAAGAGAAGGCTGGGATAATCCGAATGTGTTTCAAGTGTGTATGTTGATCGAGCAAAAATCGAATTTTACTGCACGGCAAAAGATTGGTCGCGGTTTGCGCCTTTGCGTCAATCAACAAGGAGCGCGCGTAGAAGATAAAGATATAAATGTGCTGCATGTTATGGTGAATGAAAGCTTTGCTGAGTTTGTGAGTACATTGCAAAAAGAATTAGAGGCGGATATTGGTTATAAATTTGGTACATTGCAGATGGAGAAGTTGGTTGGCTGTGTTTATGAAGATGTAAAATATGTAGCCGCTAAAGTGGAAGTGTCACAAGCACAAAAAATTATTAAAACGCTTGTTGCAAAAGATTTGATTGACGAGGCGGGTATGGTTAAAGCAAATCAAGATTTGGTAGCGAATGAATTTGAAGTTATCGGGGCGGAGGAAATGCCACACGAATTGCGTCAAGAAATTGTGAAAAAAATTGATGCGGGCGTACTTATTAATGTTGAGACGCTGCAAGATCTGACGTATGTGACAGCTGTGACGGAAAGAAAGTTTATGTCTTCGCAAGAGGCTGCTGATGTATTGGCTGAGTTGCGTGAAAAAGCCTTGCTTACATCAGAAGGAAAAATTACAGATACATTAAAAGCGCAATGGGCAGCGGGGACATTGGATTTAAGTGAACGTTTTAGTAAAGGGCAAAAGCGGGCTGTGATGCAGGCGCTAGAGGCGATCCAAGCCATGCCGATTATTCGTAATGCTGCGCGCGAGGTGCGGGTTAAGCTTAAAAAGCAAACAGTGGCTTCGCCCGAGTTTTTGTCCTTATGGGAGAAGATCAATAAAAAGACCACTTATCGTGCAAAGCTTGATCGCACAGAGTTTGTCGCCAAAGCAGTGGATGCATTGGAAAAAATGGCGCCAGTTGCACCCGCACATTTGGTTTATCAGACAGCAGAGATAGAACTGGATAGTGCTGGTGTGACCTATGAAGAGCAGTTATTAAAGCAGAGTGCGCTTGATTATAGTTTGTGTGCACTGCCGAACATTGTACATTATTTGACCTTAAAGCTGAAATTAACCGCAAAGACAATTATTGGTATTTTGACAAAGAGTGGTCGTGAGCATGAGTTTGTGAAAAATCCACAAGCTTTTTTAGAGCGCATAGAAGAAATACTCAATAAAACCCACGTTAATCTTATAGTTGATGGCATTAAATATTTAAAGTTGGTAGGGCGAGAATATAGTGTACAAGAGTTTTTTACCAGCGAAGAACTTGTGGCGAATTTAGAGCGCACAGCTGTGGTGAGTGAGAAGAGTGTGTATGACCATGTGGTTTATGAAAGTAGTGTGGAGAAAGAGTTTGCGCAAAGTCTCGACAATGATCCTGAAGTCAGGTTGTTTTTTAAATTGCCAAGAAGTTTTAAAATAGCTACTCCCATTGGTTCTTATACACCTGATTGGGCGGTCTTTTTAGAGCGTGAGGGCGAACAAAAGCTTTACTTCGTGCTGGAAACAAAAGGATCAAATAGTGAGTTTAATCTACGTCTTAAAGAAATGATGAAGATTAAATGCGGAAAAGCGCATTTTGATGCGCTACAAACCGGCGTTGAGTTTAATGACCAGCCGGTGACAAGTTGGCGTGAATATAAGCGTGGGGTGTCGGCGACGGACGGGGGTGGCAGGGGCGCCAAAAGTACTGAACTCGTTGCCGCGGAATGAAGTGGGGAGAATAAGTGGTCTGTGGCTAATGCGTTATATTTTTTTGAAATAAATTTTACGAATTTAAAAGTGTGAAGGACTTAATAGGATCTATTTTTAAAGCAACAATAAGATAGATTAATATTCGTGGAGAGTGTTTATGGAAGTTGCAATTACCTAAGCTTTGTTGTCTGACGCGTCAGAAATCAGCCCCCTTCTGGTTGAGACTTGGCATGATATTTATGATGCGGTGCTTGGGAGCATAATGTTGTACAAAAATGCATGGCATGAAGTCCAAAAAACCAATAAAGGCGCATTGCGCTTCTCCTTTAAGAACTGGGCATCTCCTCTTAGCTTAATGAGTTTTCATTATGCATCCTTTACGCAAGACTTGCGATGGAAAAACTTTACGGAAAAAATCAATGTGTTTTGTTTAAAAGATCCGAGCTTAATACGCCCTTCAATAGGGAAGGGGATTTCTCAATGTTTGTTGTGATGAAGCAATTACTCCTTCTTGGCATGCCACTGGCTGTTGGGTTTATCTCTCAGATGATGATTTCCTTTATAGATGCAGCGCTTGTAGCGCATTTAGGCATCCAAGCCTTGAGTGGTACAATGTTAGCTCTGAGTATATTTAGTTTTGTTATGTTGTTGGGACTAGGGATTATTACCGCAGTTGCACCAAAACTTGCGGAAAGTTTTCGCAAACAAGATAGAGATGCATTGAAGGCATGGTTTGATCAAGGAATATGGCTTTCCCTTTTGATTGGAATGGTGAGTGCTATTATTTTACTTAATACGAGGAATATTTTGTGTCTTCTTGGTCAAGATGAGGCAATTGCTCATATAGCGCAGGAATATAACAGGGGCGCTGCGATAGGAGTGGTGTTTTTTTATCTTTATGTGAATAGCCGTGGATTACTGTCAGCAATTGGTCATCCAAAGCCCTTAACTTGGATTATGCTTGCCGCTATTCCTGTAAATTTTCTCATCTCTTGGCTGCTTATTTTTGGTATAGGTCCTGCAAGCGGATTTGGTGTCTTTGGTGCTGGAATTGCGAGCAGTTTGATCCGTATTTTGATTGTTATGGCAGTAGCAATAATTCTATCTCGCAATTCTGCTTTTCATTCCTTCCACTTTAATTATTTGAGACCAAAGTTAGAGATTTCACGAATAATAAAATTGCTGCGCGTAGGGTTCCCCATTGGTATACGTATTCTTATTGCGGAAGGCTTTCCTTCGGTCATTGCCTTCATAATTACGGCTTATGGGGTCCAAGCTTTGGCTGCTCATACGATAGGGATGCGTCTCGATATGCTTATTTCTGTGGTGGCTTTAGGGATTTCCAGCGCAGCCGCAACAATAGCAGCGTGGTATTAAGCCGATCGGAATCATATGGCTCTAAAACAGTTGCGTATGAGTGTCACAGTTTTTGCTGTCGCTTATGTTTTGTTTTTATCAGGGATTGTTTATTTCTCTTATGAATTCATTCTTACGACCATCTTTGATATTTCTTCAGACCGCGTTGTTGTTTTTTCTTGGGAGTTGCTACCATTCGTCTTATTGTCTTTTACTTTTGGCACGTTAGGAGCTATGCTCAATGGCATACTTGTTGGCTTGCTTGATACATTTTGGCCAACTATTGTTGTAATAATAAGCTATTGGGGGGTAGGCTTATTTGGGGGCGCGTTCATGGCACATTTTTTTGAATATGGTTTTATGGGTTATTGGCTTGGCATGATTGCTGCAAGTTTAATCGTTTCTATCTTTAATTATATGCGTGTCGGTTATTTAATAAAACGCAACCCTATGTTTGGGGCGGAGTGAGTGTTATAAAAGCACAGCAATGTCAAGTTGCTTCGGCTAAAGATGATTTTGAGGATGAAGTCCATACATGGAGACTTAGCAGCGAAGATGCATAAGCTCGCTGCACATATCTTGCTGATGAAATGTGTTGGTCATTAGGGCTGGACGATGTGATTATCGCAGCGCGCTTTCGTTCTCATCAATCCAAAATTGAGTTATTTCAGACGAGAGTTAAATGTGTATTTTGGAGATTATTATAAGCCATAGGCACAATTTTTAAAATGGGTACCACTATGGACGTGCTTGAAATATTGCATATTATGGGGGCATTCGCCTGCACATGCATTTTCGGGTAGGTTGAGTGAGCGGTTGGATTTATTACCGAAACTGCCGTGGGGTGTTTGTGTTGTTGGCTCTAATGCAGAGGATAAAATAATCTCTGGATGTGCGCATCGTAATAAGATTGATTCCGCATCTGTAAAATTAGGTCGTAAAAGGCAACCAATGGCTGGCGGTGGTCAACAAGAAAAATGTTTATGATCATGTGATTTGTGAGAGCCGTATTGAGAAAGAGTTTGCGCAAAATCTCGATAATGATCCTGATATAAGATTATTTTTTAATTGCCAAGGAGTTTTAAAATTGCAACGCTAATTGGCTCTTACACCAGATTGGGCGGTATTAGAGCGAGAGGGCGAACAAAAGCTTTATTGTGCGCATTTTGCGGCGCTTGAGATGGGTTTCAAGTGTGGTGCATAGCCGGTGATAAATTGGTGTGAATTAAGCGTACTTTGTCTGAAGCGGCGCATGAGTTTCCAAGTGCTGCGGTGGTTGTTGCAGAATGATTAGTGCATGAAATACTTAGCCTTGGCGCGGGGAGGAGAGCAAAGCTTTTTATATCAAAATAATAAATTGACAAAAGGTAGCTACAAAGTAACTACAATGTGTACTTTATGTTAAATTTAATTGTTTTCATTTAATACAGGAGGTAAAGTTATGAAAACTAAAGATATGTATAAACCACTGAAAAAAATTCAACTTAAGCGGTTTGATGTTACTGCGCTCAAAGCCCGAGCAAGTGAGCAGAAAATGGCTGCTCGACGCTCCCTTCTGAATTGAGGTTTAAAATATATAAAGCTGCCAGCTTTATAGCTTTTGGATATATTAATGACAATAGATTATGAAGTTAAAAAATTGCTCTATGGCTGTGCGGCAATGAGCGGGGTTCGGCTGATTACAGGTTCTTTCCATGCTTTCTTTTTCTTGTCTATGGGCGTTAGTATAACACAGTTAGCTTTATTGCAAATTGTGTTTAGCGTAGCTATTTGTATTTTTGAAGTGCCTTGTGGGATTTTAGGAGATAAAATCGGCGTTAAACAAAATGTTATCTTATCATGTTTCTTTTTTTCGCTCTTCTTCTTTTTATGTATCTACGCGCCTAATCTTTTTGTCTTAATTCCGGCAGAAATTATTTATGCTTTAGGCTTTGCTTTATGTTCTGGCGCTGATAGCACATGGATTAAAGGCTTAATTGATAGCGGTGGTTACAAGGGTAGTTTGATCTACCACCAAGTAAACGCCTATAAGCGGGAACTAACGGCATTCATGAATACGGTTGCTGGTGCGCTAGGTGTTCTTATTGTTTTGTGTATGGATAATTATCAGTCGGCATATTATTTTTGTTCTTTCGGGTTTCTCGTGCTTGTATTCTTGTTTAGTCGGGTGACGGGGATAGCTATTGCATCCGTTTCGGGTAGTCAGCCAATAAAATTAGGTTCTTTGTTGCATGCAACAGAAGCTTTTGCTTATTTAGTTACCTCAAAAATCGGGTTATATTATATATTTATATGTGGTTTTATTGTTGCTGCATTGCAGCCAATATTTCATTTTTGGCAACCTTTTATTTTGGGACAAACAGGAGCATTAGACAATGCAACAGGAAAGACTAAAATTCTTATTCTTGGTCTATGCTTTGTGTCTTATACTCTCGTAAAATACTTATTTAATCGCTTTGTAATTAAATATCTTATGCAAAAATACGCTCCTATGGCGATAACTTTGTACTCACTCGTCCTGAGTGCTGTTGTTATGCTTGCTCTGCTTCTCGTTGCAAACAGTTGGGCCCCCCTTATTTTATTCACCGTATTTCACAGTTTTTTTCTGTCCCTATGACACAGTTTGAAGCAGACTTTTTTAAACATATTCAACAAAAGAATGCAAATACGGTTTTATCCATTGTTAGTTTTCTTGCACGTATTTTTGGTATTTTAGCGCTTGTGCTGATTGGTTTGTTGGCAAACAATGTTTGTATAGAGGCTGCTTTTTGTTTCACCTTTCTTTGTATATGTTTAATTATCCCGCTTAATTTGGCCTGGCTTTATACTGATAAAAAGTTAATAAAAGACGAGGAGGTTTGAAAGTGAAGATACAGTTGAACAGGGCCTTGCCTGTGACTTACATAAAGACACAGGAAAAAATAGTGTGTGGGTCATCTTATATGGATTTAGTCGAAATTAATAGCTGTCCATCGTTTTTAGTAGAGATGCTTATCGATTTGAATACACCAAATGATTGTACTGCTATTAGCCAGAAATATCGGGAACGAGCATATCAAGAGGCTTATGATATTGATGTTTTTCTAAATAGTGGGCGCGTATTAGATTTTGCAAAAAAAAACGCAAGCTTTTTTAGAGTGCGCGGAGAAAATCCTCGATAAAGCGTATGTCAATCTTACTATTGCTGAATATTTAAAACTAGCTGGCCAAGACTATAGTGTGCAAGAATGTTTTGCAAGTAGCTAAATTTTGGCGAATTTAGAGCGTACAGCTCTGGTGAGTGAGAAGAGTGTATATGATCATGTGGTTTATAAGAGTAATATTGAGAAAGAATTTGCGCAAAATTAATGATAATGCCTCCGAAGTAAAATTATTTTTTAAATTGCCAAGAAGCTTTAAAATCGTGACGCTCATAGGCTCTTACACGCCGGATTTGGGGGTGTTTTAGAGTGAGATGGCGCGCAAAAGCTTTATTTTGTACTGGAAACAAAGGAACGAATAGCGAGTTTGATTTGCGCCTTAAAGAAATGCTGAAGATTAAATGCGGCAAGGCGCATTTTACCGCCATTGAGACTGGTGTGGTGTTTAACGAGGCACCGGTGATGAGTTGGCGCGATTCTAAGCCGAGAATGGTGGTAGAGAGAGTGGAGGGCTGTGGTAGGAGTGGGTGGCTCGAATGACGCTGTCTTTAGTTGCGTACTGCCAAGCTAATTTTGTGCTTTGCGAAATTCGCCAAGGCTTTTGGACGTACCACGTTTACCGCGTAATAAAATCTTATGAATATCATGCAGAAGGCGCGCAGAAATGGGTGATTGCGTGTCTAGCTTCCCAATGCCGTAATTAAGTACAGCCACATAATGAGATAGCTCTTCAATATCATCAGTCACACTGATAATTTTTCTTTATTTTCAAACAATAATAGGACAGATGGTAACGATTATGTCTTTTCTATCTGAGAAAAGAGGAACACCGCTTGCGTATATGCACGAGTAAAAGTTAATCAACATTGGTCTGAGGTAAAAACCGCCAATTATTTCTAATACACCGAAGGATTTCATAGTTTGCTCTAACGGTTTATATAAAGCCGCCCTTTTAAAAGGTGGAGTGGGTGGCAAATTGATTGGGATATAGGCTTTATGAATCTCTCGAACTAAGCTTTCTACTATACAGGTCCTAAGGCGTGATTGCATATATGGTCGCATCTGTTGCTGCGTTGTGTAGGCAGAGATCCTAAATTAGGAAAGGAGGGTTGCTCTTTTAATTACAAAGGAAGAATACGGTGCGTAAGTGCAGCAAAATGTATTTTGAGGAGCAGTAAAGGGGTGAGGCATTTGATGTCCAGCGGGTGACGGATTAACTGGAGTATAAGTGGGCATTGCTAGGGTGGAGTTTTTAGTTAAGAATTGCGCTCCGTACGCGATAAGCTCTCTACATCCTTCATATAGGCGTTGAGATCATCGCCCAATGCAACGTAAAGGGGCTATTTTGCCTTTAACGCTTGTTTGGCTGCTTCCATTAGTGCCGCTGGATCTATCAGCCATTACGGTTATAATTTCCTCGTCCAAAGAACAGATCAGTCGATTGCGTAATAGGGTATGTGTGCCTTTTTTGACCGTGTCTTTTTTTAAAGGCAGCTGTTACCTCGTGGCAGGGTTGGGGGTGTCTATATGATCAGCCTGCCAAAGAAATGGAAGCGTTATCGCGATAGCCACCAATAGTAGTCCAGCGATAAAGGCGGCAGCAAACTGCAATGATATAAAAGAACCAAGGACGCCGACCAAAAAGCTTCCAACTGGCATTCCAGCATAGCCGATCACCCGAAAAGCAGAATTAGCTCGCCCGAGAAGTTGCTTTGGTGTGAGGCGCTGCCTGAAGGCAGTAACACCAATAAACCATAAGCTTGCTCCAACACCAGCAATAAAGGTGACGCCCCATACGACGACAGCACTTTTTGAAAAAGCTGGAATCAGCAGCAAGACAACCGTTCCTAAACCGTCAATGAGAACAGCTAGGCGCACCGGTGCATAGCGTATACGCGGCGCAAATAGGGCACCTGCCATTGTACCAAGCGCGTAGGCTGCAAACATCACGCCATATTGGCTGCTATGTAGGCCCAGATACCGACTGTCGGTAACGAAGAAGATGAACGAGGTTAGGAATGCTCCAAATACCACCGATAGAAAGAATGTGAGTAATGTAAGGGAGGTAAGATGCCGATTTGAAAAAATGAAACGAAAGCCGGCAATGATATAACGGAAAGAGATGTTTTCTTTATCAGGTGTTGGCGATGTCGGAACAGCACGGCGAGCGGTAAAAATCAATGTGATAAAAAGCACGATTAACAGGCCAAGAAATAGCAGTGTGCTATGCGCTAAAATGCTGCTTGTTATGACAGGGGCAAGAAAATAGGAGACCCCGAAATCTAAAAACAAGACAATTGAGTAGAAGGTCATCAATCGCTCTCCCTCCATGATAAGTGGTGGAATAGTCATTATATAAGCTTCGGCAGAAACGACGATGAATCCAGCAATGGTTGCATAGAAGAAAATTTGTTCGGCTGGAGCAATCTGTATCATGAGCAGTAAGAACAGTACAATATGCAGTAGCATGAAGATGAGGAGAGCCGAGGTGGCAAGTTTTATTTTGTCGCAGTGATCAAGTAAAGCGCCTGCAAGGATGCCGAAAATTGGCCACGCTAATGAGAAGAGACCTTGCGCCCAACTTACTCCGACTACGCCATATCCAGATTGTCTTGCTAATAGCGGGATGGCAGTGCGCAAAGCACCGCTGAGTAAGGCGAGCAGACTAACGGTTAGGCAAAAATAGCGTATGTTCTTATTGGCAAAAAGCGTGAACATTCTTTTCTCCTTAAGATGCCACACAGGTTTCCGCTGGTCCATCAAGTACGGCGGTTGTATTCAGCATGTTTGCGACATAGCCGTCCAAGATATTCCTATCTGCCTGAGGTAGAAGAAAATACATAAGGTTGGAATACCACTGCCAACCACGCTGAGTCAGCTGGAGATCGTTATCACTTTCTGCTATTAGACCTGCACCTATGAGCTGTTGTAGGTTATTGTATACGAAAGAAGGAAGTGCGGTCCAGTCAATTCTTTCTTTTTTGGCATAGGGCCGTTATAAGGTAGCCGCATACACAAAGCCTTGGAGGCTTGTTGCTCCGCTGATACCCAATTGTAGTATACTTTGGATTTGCCTTTAAGTTGTATGTCGGTAATGTATCCACTTCGACTGGGTTTGGCTCGTGTGACGAGTGAGCCGAGAATCGACAGTGCTGACGCCCCGAATCCAACCACATAATCGTCATGATAACCATGCAAATATTTGTGATAGCGGAAATAATTAGCTGAACTCGTTTTAGCGAGCGTTAGAGGAGTGTTATTGGCAATTTTGATATAGGAATGCTCATTACACGGCGCATAGCCGCAGCTGCGCATAACGATGTCGCTAAATAAGCGAAGCATCTGTCGATGCTATAGGCTGGATGGCTTTAGCCCTTTTTGTGCGTAAGACTTATGCAGTTGCGACGTGATAGCCAGATTGTTGATTGCATAGAGGTTGATGGTTTCAGGATGAAGTTCGCTGGCTTGCTTCAAATCGTATAATAGTTCTTCAGCTTGCTGGCTGTGCATACCATATAGTAGGTTGAAACCGACATGTCCAATTATCTCTTGTGACCAAGCCACGGTATTATTGATTTGTTCACGTGTTGAGGTGAGGTTAAACAATGATCGGAAACGCTCAATGAAACTCTGTATACCGAAGCTGATCCGGTTAACGCCGATCTCACGGGCAGCATAAAGTTTATCACGTGTGACGCTCTTCGGTTCGCTTTCCAGTGTAAACTCGGTTAAGGAAGAGAGCTCAAATTCGGCATGCAATACTTTTCCGATGTGTCGGATATTATCTGCGGACAAAAGCGACGGTGTGCCGCCCCCTATATAGATGCTGCGGATGGGCTCTCTAAGCGAGCGAATGAAATTTCCTTTGGTTCTGATCTCTGTGGTAAGCGCTGACATATAAGATTCGATTTGCTTAACGTGCTTGTAGGCCCCTTTCTGAAAGGGACAGAAGGAACAGATGGTTTCGCAAAAGGGAATATGCAAATAAAGAGAAATGGTACGCGCTTGTGGAATCTGCTTACTTTGCGCTAGTTTATTAAAGTCTAGGTAATCGTAAAATTCATTTGAAATAGTGCGAAATAACGGATATGTGAAGTTGTAAATCGGCTTAAGCTGATCGAATTTCACAAAAGGATGATCCACGAGTTGCACAGCTTACCCCCAATTTCTTAACTCGCACTATATTATTGGTGGGCGACTGGTGATCCAATCACCCGAGTGTATTACCAAAGATTTTCGCGGAACATAATGAATCCCCCTTTTGTAAAAGTTATATGTATAATACATATAACTTATTATATGAACAGGCTAACTTGTTTAAGAGGCAATATAAAGATAAAAATATAAAAGAACTTTCTCTTGCAGCCTTATGGTCTGATATTGTAATTGGTATCCTGTTTTACGTGGTCGGGCTATGAATGCCTAGAGCGAGAAAAAGCAAGGTATTTTAATGGACGTGCGGGGCATCATTGTTATGTTGTTGGGACTTGGAATTTGCGTCTGGTTATGAAATATCATTAGCGCAAAAAGATGATTTTAAAGGTAGGGATATATTTTTTAATATCCCTGTAAAACTTCGAGAAGAGATAGAATTATCTATTAGAAAACATATAAATGTCCAGTGTGATAATATTATCGAATTACATGACATCATCGCTCTTGCCCGCCATTTTGACATATTGCCTAAAATCTCATTGAGATTGTGCCATGTACTGGCAAACGGGAATAGATCGCGTTTTGGTATGACTGCGGCGGAGCTATGTGCCGCATTATCTTTGCTAGAATCCAATAGGATTAGGCTTAATGGGGTGCCTTTGCATGTGGGCTCTAATTTGAATTAGACTGAGTTAATAGTATCCACCTTAACTAAGGCTGGAAAGGATATTTACGCATTGAAGGATCAAAAAAGTTTTATCAGTCTAGGCGAGGGATATCCAATGTCCACAGCGTTCTGCGATGCCGTGACGGTCAATGACGAATACCCTCGTAAAATTTATGAGGCATTATCACAATTGGGTTGTGATTTACATAAGTTGACGGTAATTATTGAACCTAGGCGTATTATATCTGAAGATTATGGTTATTTATTTTCAAATATTAGCTCTATAAAAGATCAGAATGGTACGAACTTAATTACAATCTGGGCTCTGGGGATGTGTACCAATCTGCACAGTATCACTAGATCATAAGTCAAAGTATGTGAAAGCAACTGATACAAAAAAGATTTTATGATGGTAGAAGATCGACGATGAAGAACGTTAGTTCAAAGGAAATTGATGTTATTGTGTTCTCATATCCTGATTTTTTGGCTTTTTAGATATAAATAACACATTTCCTAGTGGGCTGGAGACTATCAAATATTGGATCACGCATGGCGCAATTAACAAAAAATCCTATCTATTGGATTTGGTATGCTCTACTGTATTTTCAGCTCTAAATATTGTGTGCGAAGTGCAATGTTAAGCGGTGGGAATTGATATAAGTGCAGAGTCTATAGATATCCGCTCAGAACAAGGTTGATAGCTCTGTTATACAGGCGATGGTTAAGTTTTATGTTGGAAATGCTGAGCGTATGTCTTAATCCTGAACATACATTTATGCATATTACGGCGGGGTGAGGGGTTGTAAGCATTAGTTGTAAAGGCATAGCTACTCACTATCCTAGGCTGTTTTCTTCTATGTGAATAACAATAGAGGTTACAAAACTTGCTTTATATTGAAAGAAAAGTTCATTTTCCTTTAGTTAAGCATTTCTACGGCCAAAAGAAAATTAAATATCTCGCCTTTATGATGCTTGCCAATGTTTTCTGATGTATGATTATTTGAATCGGAATTAGGTTGCGTTCACTATGGTGTTTCTCACTTTTTTATATAAGGAGAAGGTTCGCACCGATGTATCGCGTGCAATATCAATTTTTCACTATGTTTGATAGGATAGCTTGTTGAGCGTAAAGTTCTTTCACCTTGATGAATCTTATAGTATTCTTTAAAAATATCAGTTGATAAATTTTTTTCGTGTCGTTTATGCATGGGCTGATACAATAAGAATAGGGCTTGATTGTTTTTAAAGTTGGTATGTTATGGCTGTAAAAAATGGTGAACAAACGAAAAGTAAGAATTTTAAACCTGTCTCTCGTTTCCTCAAAAATTTACGTGGTGTAAATAATTGGGAGCAAGTTTCACAATGGCTTGCTTTCCGTAAGGTAGAGGATATTGAATGTATTACGCCTGATCAAGCGGGTGTACCGCGGGGCAAGATGATGCTTTCTAAAAAATTCACATCGGAAACATCATTGGCATTGCCTTCAGCAGTTTTTATGGCAACAATTTCAGGGGATTATCCGGAAGATGGTCATGGTTTTGAATATCCTAAAGCAGATGGTGATTTACGCCTTGAGCCTGATCTTTCTACGTTAAGCATTGTTCCATGGGAAGATGCTCCCACAGCACAGGTGATTTGTGATCTTGTGTATCAAAATGGTCAGGTTGTGGATTACACACCACGCAATGTTTTACGAACAGTGGTTCATTTTTACACAAAAATGGGTTTAAGCCCTGTTGTTGCACCAGAAATTGAGTTTTATTTGGTA
This sequence comes from Bartonella sp. CM120XJJH, assembly GCF_042194715.1. NCBI lineage: Bacteria > Pseudomonadati > Pseudomonadota > Alphaproteobacteria > Hyphomicrobiales > Bartonellaceae > Bartonella > Bartonella sp. CM120XJJH. Next base: position 43,956 of record NZ_JBHINE010000003.1, read on the forward strand.
CAAAAAAATCCTGATCCTGATTATCCGTTAGTTCCACCGGTTGGTCGTTCTGGGCGTTCAATTGGTGGTGGACAGGGGTATTCCATTGCTGGTGTTAATGAATTTGATGATTTGATTGATGATATTTATCAATTTTCAGAGGCACAAGGATTGGAAATTGATACCCTCATTCATGAAGAAGGAGCAGGTCAGTTTGAAATTAATTTACGTCATGGTGATCCTATTGAGTTAGCGGATCAAGTTTTTATGTTTAAACGAACAATTCGTGAAGCAGCACTAAAACATAATATGTATGCAACTTTTATGGCAAAACCCATTCAAGGGCAGCCGGGTTCTGCTATGCATATTCACCAATCGGTTGTCGATAAGAAAACCAGTATGAATATTTTTACACAGGAAAATGGTGAAGAAAGTATCTGTTTTCGCCATTTTATTGGTGGATTGCAAAAACATATGCCAGGGGTACTTGTGATGCTTGCGCCTTATGTGAATTCTTATCGACGTCTTGTTCCTGATAATTCGGCTCCTGTTAATTTGCGATGGGGATATGATAATCGTACGACAGCTTTTCGTGTTCCCCGTTCTGCGCCTCAAGCGCGGCGTGTTGAGAATAGACTTCCTTCATCAGATGCGAATCCTTATTTAGCCCTTGCAGCTTCTTTAGCGTGTGGTCTTATTGGTTTGCAACAAAAGATTGAGCCGGATGAACCAGCGACAAATAATGTAAACGCTGATAACATTGAGTTACCGCGTGGACTCATTGAGGCAGTCAATTTGTTTGAACAAGATACAGCGATACGGGCTATTTTAGGGGATGTGTTTGTCAGTACTTATGCTGCAATCAAACGACAAGAGTTTGAAACTTTTATGGAAGTAATTAGTCCGTGGGAGCGTGAATATCTCCTGCTGAATGTTTAAATTTTATGACGATGATTGATTATCATTCAATTTCTCCAGGAATTTCTTGGTATGAAGATACTTTAAAAGAACGTCCCTCTTATCCTTCTTTTTGTGAAAACAGACAGTGTGATGTGGTCATTATTGGAGGCGGATTTACGGGGCTTTCGGCTGCTTACCATTTAGCCAAGGCTGGAGTAGATGTTGTTTTATTTGAAGCATCACGTTTTGGTGATGGTGCTTCAGGGCGCAATGGTGGACAGCTGGGAACAGGGCAACGGCAATGGGTAGAAACATTAGAAAAAAAGTATGGTTTTGAGCGAAGTAAGGTTCTGTTTGATTTAGCAGAAGAAGCTAAAAGAGATATTTTATCTTTAAGCGCGATGCCTAATTGTCAATGTGATTTGATAAGAGGGCAGCTTTCTGTGACACATAAAAGGCGTGAGCTTCTCTCTTATCAACGGCATATTGAGGTGATGCAGCGTTATGGCTATCACGCGCTTACTTTTATGAATCGGGCTGAAACATCTAGACGACTTGGATCGTCTTTTTATTGTGGTGGTATTTATGATGCGGATACCGGCCATATCAATCCCTTAAAATTGATTATTGGGTTGGCAAAAAAAGCTAAAGAAGCTGGAGCTAAGCTTTATGAGAAGTCACAAGTAACGACCGTAAGGCGCAAGGGAGCCTATTGGAAAGTGATAACAGAAAAAGGCAGTGTAACAGCAGAGCATATTTTACTTGCAACAAATGGGTATAAACTTGGTCTGGAGCGTTTTGTTGAAAAAAAAATTGTTTCTATTCGCTCTTATATTGGAGCAACAGACCCATTACCCAAGCATAGTTCAATTCTCGCAGGTGGTGAATCGGTTGATGATTCCCGTTTTATGGTTCGCTATTTTCGAAAAAGCATTGATAATCGTCTCTTATTTGGTGGCGTAGAAAGTTATGATAATAAACATCCTGTAAATTTAGATGAACGTATAAAACGGCAAATTGTTGAAATTTATCCTCAATTACACTCTATCAATTTAAGCCATCGTTGGGGAGCAACGGTTGCCATCACAGTTGAGCGCATGCCCTATGTTCGCCAACTTTTCTCAAGGATGACTTATTGTGGCGGTTACTCAGGGCACGGCGTTATGCTGGCTCCTTTCATGGGAAAATTATATGCAGAATGGTTGACTGGAAAATATGAACGTTTTGCCCATTTTCAGGACTTAAAGATTTCATCTTTTCCGGGGGGAAGAGTTTTGCGTTATCCGCTTATATTTTTAGCAATGCGGTGGTTTTCTTTAATGGATCGTTTTTAATAGAAACATTACTTGAAATGAAGAAAATTAATGGCTTATTTAGGTTCTGTTTGCTTTAATGATGAAAGCTTTTATAAGTGATATGGGATTTCATAATCGGATGGAAAAATAAACAAGTTCATGGCGCGTAAAATTATTCCAGTTTCTTCCTTTGATTGTATTGTTTTTGGTGGCAATGGTGATCTGGCGTTGCGCAAGCTTTTACCGGCTTTGTATCATTGTCAGTGTGCTGGGCAATTCAGTGAGCCAACACGTATTATTGGGGTTTCGCGCACTTTCTTAAGTCATGAAGAATATCAAAATTTTGTTCGCATTTCTTTAGAAAAACATATTCATCCAAAAGATCTGAATTCAACAGAACTCAATCATTTTCTTGCACGTTTAACTTACGTTTCTGTTGATGTTTCCTCAAATCGAGGGTGGGAGGATTTAGCCCTTCTTCTGTTACAAGATTCAGCAGATATTCGAGCTTTTTATTTGGCTGTTGGTTCGTCACTTTTTGCTGACATTGTGATGAAGTTGGGAAAAAATGATTTGGTGACACCACAAACACGGATTATCATTGAAAAACCAATTGGTTGCGATGTAAAAACAGCTGTTTCACTCAATGATGTATTTGCAAGCGCCTTTAATGAAGAGCAGATCTTTCGTATTGATCATTATCTTGGGAAGGAAACTGTTCAAAATTTAATGGCATTGCGGTTTGTTAATACACTTTATGAACCGCTATGGAACTCCAATTATATTGATCATGTTCAAATAACCGTTGCTGAATCTTTAGGATTAGAGGGACGTACAGAATATTATGAAAGCACTGGTGCTCTACGCGATATGGTTCAAAACCATATGCTACAATTACTTTGTTTGGTTGCGATGGAAATACCATTTACCAACAGTGCTAATGCTGTGCGCGATGAAAAACTTAAAATTTTACATTCTTTAACACCGCTTGATGTCCATAATGTAGGGCAGCATACTGTACGTGGGCAGTATCTTTCTGGTCTATCAAATGGTATATCTGTAGAGTCTTATTTCGATGATCTGGGAAGAGTGAGTAAGAGTGAAACATTTGTAGCGCTTAAGGTTAAAATTGATAACTGGCGTTGGGCTAATACGCCTTTTTATTTACGAACAGGTAAGCGCATGTTTACGCGAATGTCTGAAATTGTTGTGGTTTTTAAACCTATCCCTCATAATATTTTTAATGTGGATTTAGATGAAATTGTTTCTAATCGGCTTGTGATTCGTCTCCAACCTGATGAAGGTGTAAAACAATGGTTGATGATTAAGGATCCAAGTTATGGCGGTATGCGGTTTCGTCACATTCCATTAGACATGAGTTTTGCTTCCGCATTTTCTGAACGTAATCCTGATGCTTATGAACGTTTATTAATGGATGTTATTCGTGGAGATCAAACACTGTTTATGCGTCGTGATGAAGTTGAGGCTGCTTGGCGTTGGATTGATCCAATCATTGAGGGATGGGAAGCAATAAAACAGCCTGTTCACAGTTATAACGCTGGTTCATGGGGGCCATCTGCTTCGACGATTCTCATGGAACGTGATGGGCGTATATGGAACAATTTAGTTTAGAGCAATAAGTATGTATAGAATGAATATTGACCGTTTAGATTTTGAAACCCCTCAGACTTTAGCCTTGGCACTAGCAGATCGAGTAGCCGCAGAGCTTAGTGTATCTGTTCTTGAGCGCAAGAGAGCAGTTTTAGCGGTGTCTGGTGGTAAAACACCAGAATTGTTTTTTCATTATTTGTCAAAAGCGGATATTGATTGGCAAAATATTATTATCACTTTGGTTGATGAACGTTTTGTCCCTACACACGATGAACGTTCAAATGAACATATGGTACGGTGTCACTTGTTACAAAATTTTGCCGAAAAAGCGCGTTTTGTAGGACTTTATCATAAAGCAATTACTGCTGAACTTGCTGCTTTTTCAGCGGCGAGTCGTGTTAATACTTTGCCTAAACCCTTTGATGTTGTTGTTTTAGGAATGGGGGTTGATGGACATACGGCTTCTTTTTTTCCTGATGCTGATCGTTTAAAGCAAGCGCTTGATCTGCGAACACAAGCACTTGTTTTACCCCTTCATGCTAAGAGTGCTGTTGAGCCAAGACTCTCACTAACTTTGCCAGTTATTATGCAATCTCGTTGTATTATCCTCCATTTTGAAGGTTTTCAGAAACGCGACTGTTTTGAAGAAGCTTGTCAAGATGGATCTGAAATAGAAATGCCTATTCGGGCAATTTTGCGTAATTCCCCTCATCTTGTGCAAGTTTATTGGTCGCCTGCAGAAAATGAAATAGGTGAATCAGAATATGCGACACTGAATAAAAACGTAATCTCTCTCAATGAATGAGGGGAAGAAACAATGAAAGGGGGAGAGAAATATGGCACTTTCCAAGACAATTGCCGCAGTTACACGAAGGATTTATGAACGTTCTCGATCAACACGGGAAATTTACTTAGATCGTATTGCGAAAGCACAAGTTCATCGCCCCAAAAGGAGTTTTTTAGGATGTGCCAATCAAGCTCATGGCTTTGCTGCTTGTGGTGCAATAGATAAAGAGCGTTTGAAGGGAAATATCGTTGGGAATATTGGCATTATCACGGCATATAACGATATACTTTCAGCGCATCAACCTTTTGAAAAATTTCCTCACTTAATTAAAGAGTCGGCCCGTATGGTTGGTGGTGTTGCACAGGTTGCAGGTGGTGTTCCCGCGATGTGCGATGGTGTTACGCAGGGAAATGCGGGGATGGAGCTTTCCCTTTTTTCGCGTGAAGTAATTGCAATGGCGACAGCTATAAGCTTATCACACGATGTCTTTGATGCAGCATTGTATCTTGGGGTGTGTGATAAAATTGTACCAGGTTTATTGATTGGTGCGCTAACATTTGGTCATTTACCAGGAATTTTTATAGCAGCTGGTCCCATGACAAGTGGACAAGGTAATGATGAAAAAGCGAAGATACGTCAACTTTACGCGGAAAATAAAATAGACCGTCAAACACTTCTAGCATCAGAAGCACGTTCTTATCATGGACCAGGAACATGTACATTTTATGGAACCGCTAACTCTAATCAGGTGATACTGGAGATGATGGGGCTTCATATGCCGGGAGCTTCTTTTGTTAATGCGAATACACCGTTGCGTGATGCTTTAACAAAAGAAGCCACGAAACGTGTACTTGAAATGACAGATCTTGGTGATCATTATAGTCCACTTGGTCTGATCATTGATGAGCGTTCTTTTGTAAATGCCATTGTAGGATTAAATGCAACAGGAGGTTCTACTAATCATACGATTCATTTGATTGCTATGGCTGCTGTTTGCGGTATTAAATTGACATGGCATGATATTGCAGAAATTTCATGCCATGTGCCTCTTTTAGCACGCATTTATCCTAACGGTTTAGCGGATATCAATCATTTTTATGCTGCTGGAGGGATGGGATTTATTATTCGCGAGCTTATCGAGGCAGGTTTAGTACATGAAGATGTTTCTACGGTTTTTGGTAAAGATCTCAATGCTTATGCAATTGAAGCAAAGCTTTCTGCTGATGGTCATGTGGTGCGTGAAGCGGCTCTCAAGGAAAGTGGTGATCATAAGGTATTAGCAGGGTGGAGAAAGCCATTTCAGCCTGAGGGTGGTCTTCGTGTTTTATCGGGAGATTTGGGAACAGCTATTATAAAAGTTTCCTCTGTTAAACCAGAGTATTGGCAGATTAAAGCACCAGTCTTTGTTTTTAATGATCAAGAGGAACTACAAAAATCTTTTAAATCTGGAGTATTGCATGATAAAGACTTTATCGCTGTCATTCGCTATCAAGGACCAAAAGCCAATGGTATGCCAGAGCTTCATAAATTAACGACCATTTTAGGCGTTTTACAAGATCGCGGTCAAAAGGTAGCATTGATAACCGATGGGCGTATGTCTGGGGCGTCAGGAAAAATTCCTGCTGCCATCCATGTGACACCAGAAGCAGTGGATAATGGTCCCATTGCACGTTTACAGGATGGTGATATTGTTTTTCTTGATGCTCTTGAGGGTAAATTAACTCTTTTGGAGGATTTAGCAAAATTTAACGCGCGAAAAATCATACCTCCTGATCTTTCAAAAAACGAACATGGTGTTGGACGCGAACTTTTTCATGTTTTTCGTCAATCCGTTAATCGTGCAGACCAAGGGGCATCTGTTTTTATAGCATGAAAAATGCAAAAATAAACAAGCTGAATCATGTACAATAAAACTATATACAAGGAATTGTTACAATTCTTAGAATTTTGGTATAGGCAGATTGTGTGATCGCGCGGCGGCTTTGAGTGTATTAACCATAAGCATGGCAATTGTCATTGGTCCAACGCCTCCTGGAACAGGGGTGATCGCAGCAGCTTTTTCTTTTACATTTTCAAAATCGACATCACCAACAAGACGTGTTTTTCCTATACCTTTTTCTGGTGCAGCAACGCGGTTAATACCGACATCAATAACAATTGCACCATTTTTTATCCAGTCTTTTTTAATCATTTGTGGGCGGCCTACAGCTGCTACTAGAATATCAGCGCTTCGACACACATCATCAAGATCACGGGTACGACTATGGGCAACGGTCACAGTGGCATTGGCTGCTGTTAAAAGGGAAGCCATAGGTTTTCCAACAATATTAGAGCGTCCAACAACGACAGCATCAAGTCCAGATAAATCTTGCCCACAGTGTTGTTCAATCATCATCATGGCACCAGCTGGTGTGCAGGGAATAATCGCATCTTCAAGTGCATTTGCCGCGAGTTTTCCTACATTAATATAATGAAAACCATCAACATCTTTTTGGAAAGCAACGGCTTGTGTTATGCGATTTGTATTCATATGAGCAGGGAGAGGCAGCTGTACCAAAATACCATGAATTTTGGGATCAGAATTTAATGTTGCAATAAGTTGAAGGAGTTCTTTTTCTTGCGTTTCTTTGGAAACAACATGTTTGATTGAAAGAAACCCACATTCTTCGGCTTTTTTATTTTTTGAGGCGACATATACTTGACTTGCTGGATCATCTCCAACGATAATAACAGCGATACTAGGTTGTATATTATAGTGATGGCGGAGCTTTGCTGTTTCGGCCTTAACTTTCACAATAATCTCTTCAGCAAGTTTTTTTCCGTCGATAATATTATTCATTCAGAGATCCTTTCGGTAAGGCTGTTTGTTTTTTTTGTAAAGCATTTTCTAATAATACGATAGAGTTTTATAACAATATTCATATGAGAACAGTAAGAATGGTTTGATAATGTTGTGGATTTATAGTTTTGAAGACTTTTAAATAATTGCTTTATAAAGAAGCAGCAACATTGCTGTTTGAATAAATTTTGGATAAAGAACAAAAATAATGAAGATACAAAGTGGATATAGTGAATTATAGGGTTATAAAAACTTTTTATGATCATTTAAGTTTATTTTTAATCTGTTATATGGGGATAAGTATAGAGGGATATTGTGCGCATCAGAATAATAAAATTTTTGAGCGGAGTTTTTATTACAATTATCTTTTTATTTGGAGTGGGGATTCTCGTTTTACCTTATCTTATTTCTACAGATGCGATTCGTATTCGTTTAGCGCAGGATTTAAGTGCATGGACGGGTTACAATGTGCAATTGCGTGATCCACCGCGGTTACATCTTTTTCCTTATCCTAAAGCATTTCTTTCTGGCGTTACTTTAACATCAAAAATGGATGATGTTGCGCCATTAATGGAAGCTGAATCAATAGAAGTTGATCTTTCTGTCGTCGATCTTCTTTGGGGACATATTTCTTTTTCAGAGACGCGGATTATGCGTCCTCAATTTGTTATGGAAAAGCCTGTTAAAACAATAGCAGATTTTTTTGATCGGTTTTCTCGCTCACAAGGTGCATTAGGGTTGGCAATACGCAATACGCGTGAAATATTAAAACATAATCCTGAACACCCAGAGATAGAGCATCTTTTCAAACAACCTTTTGGGCGGATTGTCATTAAAAATGGTGTTCTTGTGTATCACGATAGTTTTTCAGGAGTGGCAGAAAAAATAACTGGATTAAATGCGACTTTAGATTGGCCGGTATCGACTGAGGAAGTACGGTTACGTGCAGATGCGCGTTGGCGCGGAGAATTTACAAAGTTATCAATTGATGCTTCTCAAGCATTGTTGCTTCTTGCAGGAGGCAAAAGTCATATTAGGGCAAGTCTCAATTCTGTACGTGGGGGAATAACTTTTACAGGGAAGGCTCGGTTATCTGAATATTATATTTTTGACGGAAAAGTATCGATGCGTTCTCCTGGATGGAATCAGACATTGTCTTGGGTTGGTGGAAATCAGTTTTGGGGACATAAATTAAAAATACCCATTGTATGGGAATCTCATTTTTTAGCGCAGCCAATGCATATCCAAATGAACAATGTTACATTTACGATGGGGAAAGCCAACGCGCGAGGAGCTTTAAAACTCGATTTTCAAGATTATGTACCAAATGTCATGGGCTCTTTAGCCTTTGATAACCTAGACTTTAACCTCTTGGGTTCGATGTTTTTTTCAGATAAAAAGAAAAATGCCTTCTTTGATATGACAATTTTTGATCGTATTGGCGTGGATATACGACTTTCTGCGCCACAAGCCAAAATAAGAAATATTTCACTCACAAATTTAGCTGCTGCAATACAAATAAGAAATGGGCATGGTATTTTTGATCTTGGACATGCGAATATTTTTGGTGGATCCGTGCAAAGTAATATTGAGTTTACGTCAGCTGGACAGAAAGTGCGTATTGGAGGAAATATTTCAGGTGCTTCTATTGATATGCGGGAGACTTTCGAAACCTTGGGATTTATTCCATTTATACAAAGCAAAACGAATTTTACTGCAACGGTACAAACACTTGCTGATTCTTGGCGAGAAATTTTTACGAAAATGCAGGGTGAATTAACACTGAAGATGTCTTCTGGTCGGCTCTTAGGGTATGATTTGAATGAATTACAAACAAGACTTTTAAATAAACAACAATTTCTTTTGATGAAGAATGATACTTTTTCAACAACATTTGATCACTGGGATATTCAGACAAGCTTTTCAGAAGGTATGATGAAAGTGACAGAGTCATTAATGCGTACAGCAGACTTAAGCTTATCTATTCAAGGAACCGCTGCAACTGCTATTGCGCAAGAGAAGCAGAATGAATTGATATTACAGGCACAACTACGCAAAAACTATAGATCAGAAACTTTATGTAAAGATGTCCAATGTCTTGCTAATAGCCTTGCATGGCCTTTTACATTTTCTCTAAGCTCTAAAGGACAGAATCATGGTAATTTTTGGGTCACAAAAGACATTGATGCAGATTGAGTATTGTTTTTCATCTATATAATATTCTATCCTATAATAGTAATTCGTATTTTTACAACTTAAAATTGTCTTTTAAATTTAAATCAGAGTTCTCATTATCGGAAGATTCTCTCATTTTAAATCCGTTTGTGATGAAGCAGTAAAAACCGTCCTCTCCGTTATAAGTGTGGTTGGTATAGATAAATGACTGAAGAGAGGAATAAAAATCCCTCTTATGGAATCTTTCAAATACAAGAGATTCATAATATTGATGCAAATCTTATAAAAGTTGCTAAAAAACATTAAAATTTTAATGGAGATGTCGGTTAGTGCTTATTGAATCCCAGAAGAAATACCATAGCCATCTTTGGTAATTGTATGCTTCCCGTCTGCTCCAACAGAACCAATTCCCACTGTAATCAAAATAAAGGCTAAGAGGGTTGTAATCGTAATAATTGTAGCTTTTTTAGCAGACATATTTTTCCTCCACGGATGCATCAATGACTGAATGCAAAGATGAATGGTGCATTATTTAAACTTTTATGAAAGTAGAATCACTTAAGGATCTATAAGTTCCTATTATTATCTCATAAAGCTAAAAAAACTCTATAATTCTTTAATATATTATAGTTCTATAGATATAATTTTTTCTTTTTGCTATATATTTTTCATTTTCTCGATGACGATAGCGAGCATTGGCAAAATTTTTATGCGTATAAATTATAAACTTAAAAGATTATTTATCCGACAGACATTGGCTTTGAATGAAGAAATAAAGATAGAGGGGGCACACGCTTCTTATCTTGTGCATGTTTTGCGTATGAAAGAAGGAGCAGAAATTTTACTTTTTAATGGACAGGATGGTGAGTGGCTTGCTAAACTTATTGTTGTTAAAAAAAAATTTGTTGTGGTTCAGCTTATCCATCAAGAAAGATTACAAACGAAGCATTCCAATCTTATTTATTGCTTTGCTCCACTCAAAAACGCGCGGTTGGATTATATGGTGCAGAAAGCTGTTGAAATGGGGGTATCGATTTTGCAGCCTGTTATAACGCATCATACGCAGGTTACGCGTATCAATATGGCGCGTATGGAAGCCAATGTTATTGAAGCTTCTGAGCAGTGTGGCATTTTATCCCTGCCTGAATGCGTGTCTGCTCTATCATTAGCAGAGCTTTTGGCATGTTGGGATGAGACGCAGCCTTTATTCTTTTGTGATGAAGCGCACGAATTGCATAATCCATTACCTTCTTTTAAAAAGCGTGACGTTACAACACCTGGTATTCTTATTGGACCGGAAGGTGGCTTTAGTGAAGAAGAGCGGAGCTTTTTAAAAAAACATCCTTTTGTGGTTCCAATATCATTAGGTCCGCGTATTTTACGCGCTGACACTGCCGCTGTTGCTGCTTTGGCTCTGCTTAATGCTACTGTGGGGGATTGGGTAATGGATTGAGAAATCTGTAAAATCATTCTAAACAATTCATTTAAGATGATGATACCAATGATAGGATACGATAAGTTATGGCGCTTGATATAACTGATGAAAGTGAAATTTATAACTTAGATTCCTTGGTTAGCTATTTCCAAGAGGGGTATAAAGTAGAAGATGATTGGCGTATTGGTACAGAACATGAAAAATTTCCGTTTTATAGAGATGGTTTTCACCCTGTTCCTTATGAAGGAGAGAGGGGAATTCGAGCGCTTTTAGAGAGGATGCAAAGCGCCTTAGGATGGAAACCTATTTTAGATGAAGAGAATATTATTGGGCTCGTAGGATCAGTTGATCAGGGAGCCATTTCTTTGGAACCTGGGGGACAATTTGAACTATCTGGTGCACCATTAAAATCAGTAGGCCATACATATTACGAGTTGATGGAGCATTTAACTCTTCTCAAAAAAATTGCAGAACCATTGGGTATTGGTTTCTTAGGTATTGGAGCTAGTCCAAAGTGGACTTTAGCTGAAACGCCGCGAATGCCTAAATCACGTTATCAGATTATGACTGATTATATGCCTAAAGTGGGGCATAATGGTCTTAATATGATGTATCGCACATCAACAGTTCAGGTTAATCTTGATTTTTCATCTGAAAGTGATATGCGGCGAAAAATGCAAGTATCCATGAAATTACAGTCCATTGCAACAGCATTATTTGCAAGTTCACCTTTTACAGAAGGGCGCCCAAATGGCTTTTTGTCGTGGCGTTCTGAAATTTGGCGTAATACGGATAATCAGAGGACAGGCGTTCTTCCCTTTATATTTTCTGAGCGTTTTGGTTTTGCTGATTATGTTGAATGGGCCCTTGATGTTCCAATGTATTTTGTTGTTCGTGATGGTCGTTATTATAATTGTACACATATAACGTTTCGTCAGTTTATGAATGGGGCATTAAAAGGACAAGTTGCAAATTCAATTCCAAACATGGGAGATTGGATTAATCACTTATCAACGTTATTTCCTGAAGTCCGCTTAAAAAGATTTTTAGAAATGAGAGGAGCTGATTGCGGTTCTTGGAAGCGCATTTGTGCGTTGTCGGCTTTTTGGGTTGGGCTTCTTTATGATAGGGAAGCACTTAATGAGGCAGAGGCTTTGACAAAAGATTGGTGTTTTGAAGAAGTTTTAGAGTTGCGCCAACGCGTTCCTAAAGAAGGGTTAAGAACTCCTTTTCGTCAAACTATTCTTTTAGAGTTAGCGCGACAAGCTCTTGCTATTGCACGCAAAGGCTTAAAAAATCGCAAACAGTATGATACGAATGGTTTTGATGAAACAAATTTTCTTAATCCTTTAGAAGAGGTTGTTGCAATCGAACAAACAGATGCTGAAAAATTTTTGTCTCATTACTATTCTATTTGGAATGAGTCTGTAGAACCTTTATTTTTAGAATGTGCCTATTAAATTTGAAGAAAAGATACTTCCTGCTTTTTAAAAATGCATATCACCGTGGTGGCTCATTTACTCATTTGCTCTAGGGAGCATATCTTACCTTGCTTTTAACATTTTTCATAAAAGATACAATACAAAAATCACAATATCAATACGATCAGTAAGCTAAAAAGACAGTAGAAAAAATACCCACAGATCTATGTATGTATAAATCAAATTTATTTTTATATAAAAAAGAAATATTTTATGTAAATAGATAGAAATAGAGATTACAATGTATAGAATTAATGTGTTAATTACATCATTAAATATTAATAAATAAAAAAGATTTTATTGAGAGCAAAGAAAGAATGTATAAAAGGTATTTTCAATAAAATAATTATATTTGAAGTGCTGATCAAAGCTGTTGAGAGTGTAGTCCATAAAATTAGCAAAATTAGCTTGTTGGTGTATTTTCTAGAAAAATCACGAATGTTCGGTTGTTAATTCATCCTTGCTTGGAAAGCTCGCTTCAGTTCAAATAGCAAAAGAGAGTGGTACGGACATTTATAGGGTAAGATATGCTGGAATTACTCAGTATTAAGATGCTATGAATATTGTTTATATTTCTCTTTTTCAACTATTTTATGAGAGTGAAAATTTAAAGAATAGGACGATAATTTTATTTATTTTCTTTAAACAATTATTAGTAGATAAAAAATTCTCTTTTAAGCTATAAATTAAAAAAATAATGATTTTGTAAAAGCCTTGTAAGCTTTATGTTAATTTTAAATATCATGCATTGATTTTGAATTATGCAGATTATTGACATCAATCATAAAAATAGTAAGTGAGCATAGACAATGACATTTAATTTTTTCGTCAATTTATTTCTATTTGTTATTTTTTTATTGTTGGTTTCTCAAAGTAAGAAAATGCAATGGAGTCTTTCACTACGTGTTATGCTATGGCTTATCCTTGGCTTGATTTTTGGAAGTGTTTTGCAGTTTGTTTATGGAGAGGGTGAAAGCACTTTATTGAAATCCGTTGAATGGTTTAACATTGTTGGTGAGGGCTATATTTTACTGTTGCAAATGATTGTTATGCCACTGGTTTTTATCTCTATTGTTTCAGCAGTTGCTCATTTACATTCTGTTTATGCTGTTGGAAAGATGAGTATAATAACAATTTCAATATTGCTTTTTACAACGGCTCTTTCAGCATTGGTTGGTGTGCTTGTGGTTAATTTTTTTGGATTAACAACTGATGGTTTGGTGCACGAAGGGCAAAATGTTTCTGCTCTTCTTGAAGGTCATATTTCTAAACTTGGAGATATGAATATACCAAAGATGATTTTGTCTATGATTCCTAAAAATCCATTTGCTGAGTTGAGTGGAGCTAAACGGACATCAATTATCAGTGTTGTTATTTTTGCGTCATTTTTAGGTGCATCGGTTCTCCTTTTAAAGAAAGATGAGCCAGAAAAAGGAGAAAAAGCGCTTTTATTTATTCAAGTGGCACAAGCTTGGATTATGCGGTTAGTCCGTATTGTGATTGCTTTGACACCTTATGGTATTTTTGCACTTATGACGAAAGTAGGAGCAATATCGCGTATTGCAGATATTTTAAATTTACTGGTTTTTATCATTGCTTCTTATGTCGGTATTATTTTAATTTTTGGAATTCATGGTGTATTGCTTGGTATTTCTGGGGTTAATCCCTTTCGTTTTTTCAAAAAGGTTTTACCGGTTTTAACATTTGCTTTTAGCAGTCGTTCAAGTGCTGCAAGTATTCCTTTGAATATTGAAGCGCAAACACAGTGGATAGGTGTACCACAATCCATTGCGAGTTTTGCAGCTTCTTTTGGGGCAACAATTGGACAAAATGGTTGTGCTGGTCTTTATCCAGCGATGCTTGCGACCATGATTGCACCATCTATGGGTATTAATCCTCTTGATCCTACTTGGATTGCTACGCTTGTTGGTGTTGTAACGTTGAGTTCTATAGGTGTTGCTGGTGTGGGGGGAGGTGCTATTTTCGCTGCATTGATTGTGTTACCAATTATGGGGCTTCCTGTTACTTTGGTTGCTGTACTTATCTCTATTGAACCGCTAATTGATATGGGACGTACTGCTTTAAACGTGAGCGATTCAATGATAGCTGGAACGGTCACCAGTCAAATATTACGGACAACAGATAAAAGTATTTTTAAAAAATAATTTTAGGTTATATTTTTTGGGGGCTTTAAAACATCTGTAAGAGATATGTGTGCTGAACCAGGTTGTAGGGGTTTTTGTTGATTGGGATGAGGAGCCCAACCAGAGAGCCAGATGAAAGAAAAATGTGCACGAATACGTCCATCAGGATCACTAAATCGTTGTGCATAGATTTCAGCTGCGCGGAGAAAAAAACGTTTGGATACAGGGCGTCGTGAACGATTGATGAGTGCATTTTGCATTCCCATAGCTCTAAGATCGTGCATAAGGTCAAACATTGTATTATAACGTATTGTGATATCTTCAACGTCTGCTACAGGCAGAGCAAAGCCAACACGCTGTAAAAGAGCGCCTGCATCACGAATGTCGGCAAAAGGATAGATTCTAGGGCTTGCTCCACCATAAATTTCACTTTCAGCTTGTAGCAGGCTTTCGCGCAATTCTCTTAATGTACCAGCTCCTGCCATAACAGCAAGAAATAAGCCATCTGGTTTAAGGGTGTTTTTTATCTGGCTTAGAACACCAGGGGTATCATTGGTCAATTGTAATGAAAGAAGCGAAACAATAAGGTCACAGTAACTTTGAGGTAAATCAAGAAACTCTCGATGACGTAAATGGAATTTTTTATCATGGCTTTGATAAAGCGTATCGGTCTCAATGCGTTCTATGGAACAAACTTTTCCAGATTTCATTAAAGTTTGTGCAGCAAGGTCTGTATGGCTGTGTAAATCGAGAGCTAATGTAAAGATGCGATCAACAGTGTTAAGACGTTTATAGAGGTCTTCCGCCATGTGAGAGAGTAAAAAGTCATATCCTTTTTTTGCTTTTTGAAAGGCACGTTTGCGGAATTGTTCAATGTGGTTATGATCAAAAATTAAAGGATGCGACATATTATGGAACACTTTCGATCTATGAAAGAATATATTTTGGAAAGGTTCATTATTTGTACAAGTTCTGTCAAGTTTATAATATGAAAGAAAATAAATTTATAGAAGGTAAGGGTTTTTAAAGGAATTAAAATTATAAATTAAGGAAATACAAAGGAACTTTTGTTCTGAGGGAAACTTGTAAAAGCCTAAATTTATAATGTTATATTTTCGAGAAGCGGCGTTAAATAGTGGGGATATACTAAGTAAGTTCGTTGAACGCTTGAAAACGATGCTTTATCCACCAATTTGTCCTGGATGTAAGCAAAATGTTTCTACTTATGGTACGATTTGCTCCGAATGTTGGAAAGACCTTCAATTTATCACAAAAC
Organism: Bartonella sp. CM120XJJH; assembly: GCF_042194715.1. Taxonomy (NCBI): domain Bacteria; kingdom Pseudomonadati; phylum Pseudomonadota; class Alphaproteobacteria; order Hyphomicrobiales; family Bartonellaceae; genus Bartonella; species Bartonella sp. CM120XJJH. Next base: position 59,878 of record NZ_JBHINE010000003.1, read on the forward strand.
CTTATTGTCCTGTTATGGGGACTCCTTTTGTTTGTGATATGGGGGATGGTTTTCTTAGTGGTGAAGCACTTCGTAATTCCCATCCTTTTTCACGTGTTCGCTCAGTCATTGTTCATAAAGGGCTTGCACGAACTTTAGTAACGCGCTTAAAATATGGTGACCATATAGAATTGGCATCATTTATGGCCAATTGGATGATGTTTTCTGGACGCGAGCTTATTGATGATTGTGATGTTGTTATTCCCATTCCATTGCATTTTCGTCGTTTTTGGGAGAGGCGTTATAATCAATCTGCTGAGCTTGCACGTTATATTGCAGCATCACAAAAAAAGCTTTTAAAACCAAGTTGGCTTGTTCGTTGTCGGCATACCCGTCCACAGGTTAGTCTTTCTTCAAGAGAGAGAAAACTTAACGTAAAAAATGCTTTTAAGGTTTCGCATAAGGTTAAAAAATATCTCAAAGGATGTTCTGTTTTGCTGATTGATGATGTATTTACAACGGGTGCAACAGTTACAGCAGCAGCTGCTGCATTAAAAGATGCAGGTGCACGGCAGGTTGATGTGCTAACATTTTCGCGTGTTCTCAAAGAGGATTCTATTTTTCCCTCCTCGTAAGAGGGATTTAAAGTGAACATTATTAAAAATATTAGAGGATAATACTATGAAAGAGATAATAATTTATACACGCCCTAACTGTCCTTATTGTACAAAAGCACGTGATTTGCTTAATAAAAAAGGCGTAAAGTATACAGATATTGATGCTTCCACATCCCTTCGCCAAGAAATGGTACAGCGTGCAAATGGACGTAATACATTTCCACAAATTTTTATAGGTGATTATCACGTTGGCGGTTGTGATGATCTTTATGCTTTAGAGGCTGAGGGAAAGCTCAATTCTTTATTACAAGGCATATAATATTTATAAATTACATATCCTTAAGACCGTTTTGCGAGAAGGAGATAGTTAACGCCCATGTCTTTTGAGCGATTCCAGCTGTCGTTTAAAGGGTTATAAGTAATACCTATCTCATCAATGATAGTCAGAGCGTTTTTTGATAAGAAATTTTTAAGTTCTAGAGGTTTTAGGAATTTTTTATAATCATGGGTTCCTTTAGGAAGCCAACGTAGAATATATTCAGCGCCTACAATAGCAAGCCCCCATGCTTTCCATGTGCGGTTGAGTGTTGAGACAAACATCAACCCTTGTGGTTTCAGCATTTTTGCTGTAGCTGCTATGAAGAGATTAACGTCAGCGACATGTTCAACAACTTCCATATTAAGGATGATATCAAATTTTTCTCCTTCATTGGCAAGTACTTCTGCTGTCGTCGTGCGGTAGTCAATGGAAAGGTCATTTTGAGCTGCATGGGTTTTTGCGACTTCAATATTTGTTTGTGCAGCATCAACGCCTACGACCATAGCGCCAAGACGTGCCATTGGTTCAGATAACAAGCCTCCTCCACAGCCAATATCAAGAATTTTCAAATTGTCAAAGGGCGTAAGCGAAGAAGGATCACGATTAAACTCTAAACAGACTTTTTCTCTGATGTAAGCAAGGCGCGTTGGGTTAAATTGGTGAAGAGGTCGAAATTTTCCTTGTGGATTCCACCATTCTGTAGCAATACGTGAAAAATGATCAATTTCACTTTGATCAATAGTTGTTTGTGTTTCATCGATCATGTTGCCGTCCTTTTATTTTAAATGATCAGGTCAAGTAGATTTTATACAAAGTCAAGAGAAATTAATATAATCATAATGAAACTTGCACAAATGATAGATATTCGCTATGTCGAGAAAATGGTTAGTTGATACAGCATCTAATTCTCATTACCGTTTGAGATAAGAGATGTAAAGGTAAGAGTGTTATTAATGGCGCGCATTGTCATGAAATTTGGTGGGACATCTGTAGCAAACATTGAATGTATTCATAATGTTGCACGGCATGTCAAAAGAGAGGTTGATGCAGGTAATGAGGTTGCCGTTGTCGTATCTGCGATGGCTGGTAAAACAAATGAACTTGTTCAGTGGACAAGTGATGCTTCCTCCATGCATAGAGATGCTCGTGAATATGATGTTGTGGTTGCTTCTGGTGAACAGGTTACTTCAGGTTTGTTGGCTTTGACACTTCAAGAGATGGGGGTGAATGCACGTTCATGGCTTGGTTGGCAAATTCCTATTCATACAGACAATGCGCATGGCCGTGCACGTATTACTAATATTGATGGCTCTTTTTTAATCGAGTGTTTCCAGGAAGGTCAGGTTGCCGTTATTGCTGGTTTTCAGGGGATAGCTCCGGATAACCGGATTTCTACCTTAGGGCGTGGGGGATCAGATACAAGTGCTGTTGCTATAGCCGCTGCTGTACAAGCTGATCGCTGTGATATTTATACGGATGTGGATGGTGTTTATACAACGGATCCACGTATAGAGCCGAAAGCGCGTCGTTTACCAAAAGTAGCTTTTGAAGAAATGCTAGAAATGGCTTCTCTTGGTGCAAAGGTTTTACAGGTTCGTTCTGTTGAATTGGCAATGGTTCATAAGGTTCGTACCTTTGTGCGTTCAAGTTTTGAGGATCCTGATGCATTAGGCATGGAGGATCCAATGAATTCTTCTGGAACACTTATTTGCGATGAGGATGAAATCGTGGAACAACAAAATGTTACTGGTATTGCTTTCGCTAAGGATGAAGCGCAAATTTCCCTTCGTCGGCTTGCCGATCGTCCAGGGATTTCGGCAGCAATTTTTGGTCCCTTGGCTGAAGAACGCATTAATGTTGATATGATTGTGCAAAATATTTCTGAAGATGGCTCAAAAACTGATATGACGTTTACTGTACCATCATCAGATGTGGAAAAAGCCGTTACACTTCTTGAGAAGAATCGCAAAGAAATTGGATTTGATGTTCTCCAATTTGAAGGCGATCTTGCCAAGGTATCTGTGATTGGTATTGGAATGCGTAGCCATGCAGGTGTTGCTGCTACAGCATTTAAGGCTTTGGCTGAAAAGGGTATTAACATTCAAGCAATTACGACCTCAGAAATTAAAATTTCTATTTTGATTGATAGTGCTTACACTGAACTTGCAGTTAGAACATTACATGCTGTTTATGCCCTTGATAAGGAATAAGTATTTTTTAGTTTCAACAAAGTTTCAATAACATAAAGCTTTAATATATATTAGTAATTTTTGTTAAGGACAATTTATATTTTTGACTTAAATAGAATATTTAATACAGCAAAACTCTCTCATTTTTAACGTATTCATGATGAATTTAAAAACGGTCGCTTATACATTACAAGAAGAAAGATGTTTGGGTAAAAAACTGTTTAAGAAGGGATATAAAATATGCTGTCTACAAACGTTTTAGAGCCCATAGAGAGGGATGGAGAAGTCTTTACGATATAAGGCCTTAATAGAATAAGGAGCAACGCACTGCGTTTATTCAAAAGATGCATGTGACATGAGGGACAGCCTCGTGAATACAGATTTAATATTATAAATCTTAGAGAAATTGGAGCTCATTGAATTAGTGATGGAATTACCAAAAATAGAATTGATGATGTATTTTCTAGAGATGTTTAGCTTGTCTCAAATGGTCGTTTATGGCTTTATGTATATCTTGTAAATTTATTTTTTTCTGGATTATGAGGCAATAAAAATACATCTCTATAGACAATATTGATGTTGCGCTATAAGTTATAGAATTACTATATCTTATGCGTTTACGGCTTATAGCTCTTCAGAAGAACTTTTCATAAAATCATGTAATTATAGATCAAAATTAATGATAATGTTATAGCGTGTTGCTTATGATTTCATCACTTAAATTTTTTCTCATGTCGATTTATCTTTTTTTGAATTATGATTAAGATTTTCAGAGTTTTCGATGCCTCCATATGTTCTTTAAGTTAACTTTCTTTCCTTAACTACTCTATTACAAGTATTTTCTGTGTCATACTGCCAATGACGCATGAGATACTTCTTTCGTTTGTGTAGTATGTCGTGCTAGTTTCTTATCATGTTTACATATTTTTCAAATGGTGGCCTTTGTAAGTAAATTCTTCTTGTAAGAAATATAGCCATTTTTATTATTCTAATTTCATTAAATATTTTTTCCCACAATTTGTTTTTATTCAGTATATGAATGCGAAAGTATTCTCTTATAGAATAATGCATTCGAATGGGAATGTTCCATGTGAATATAATATATGTTATCAAAGTGCGATAATTAATGCACTTATTCCCAATAAAGATATTTTTATAAATATTATTTTCTATAGTCTTTTGTAGTTTTTAGTTTGTTCTTGTCTATTTTTTATCGCTTAATTATTTCATGTTGAATATGTAAATATGCTATACCATTTCATTATACGCTTCCCCACCAAGGATAAGATAATACGCTTGAGCACCCAGTAGATAAGGGGCGTTTAGAAGTTCTCTGCCATCACTGGTTGTATTAGATTGCCTACTATTAATTTGCTTCTTGAACAATTCAGAATTATGCGCAATGAAAAAAGAATCTTGAGTAGTATAGCCTATAGTTTTTAGATATTTTACGATTTTTTTATTTGCAAAGAGCTTTTGTGATATGCATATGTCTTTGATTTACAACTTTTAGTATCTGTACCTGTGTGGTACTATGTTCACAACCAGCAGCAAATATTCCACTGAAGATTACAGCTGATAGAATAAGATTTTTAAATATGAGGTAGCTTATTAAATTTTCTCTATAATTTATTTTTATACAATGTGTGTTAATTTTACTTGATTAATATATAAAAATTTTAATGACAATATTACTGTACTCTTATTGTATTTAATGTGCCATTGTATAATTCGAAAGTCTCAGAAGTGTTGCTTTTTAAATTATCTGTAAAGAGTATTTTATGGCATCAAAAATATACAGCGAGCTCTTTAAACAAAAAGAAAATAAATATCAAATAAGAGCGGGAAAAGTGGAGAGAAACGATATATATATATGCTCTATTTTTCCACCGATCATGTGTTTTAGAATAGTCTAAATGACTAGGGTTTTCTTTTTTCCCGCGAGTTAATTATGTAAACTAGGGTGCCTTCTATGGAAGCATACCTCAAGTTTAATTCTTTCATGGAGTGAGACAAGCGATGTGTCGATGATAAAAAACGAAAATATTTTCTACTCCATTGTCAATCTAGTAGTGATTTTATGACGTTGTTATTTCAAATAAATTTTTTGTTTTTTGTTACCTGTATCAATATCTAATGTTAGCGCAGATGCATGTTTGACGATATATATTGAAACGGATAAGGGGCTTACAAGTAACTCCTGTTTTTTTGTATACAGATAAGAACAAGGATGTTGCGTATACCTGTTGGGGTAATTTCTGAAATGGAGATAAAACCTAATTGGGGGAGAATATGAAGCCATAGAAGTGAAAACCAGCTTCCATTTTACAACTTCCTTTTAATTCTGCTGTACGACTTTCAAAGGGATTGACAGCAATATCTTTTAAATAATGGATATTACACATTGATTCACGTTTTTGTTTATTGCGTTATTTAAATCGTATATGCCTTTCACGTAAAACAAAACGCTATTATATTGCCAATTTACGCATTTGTTTTGAAGAAATATCTCTCTCCAAGCCTATTACGGTGCCTGTGGATGGTGTAACGTAAAATTTATTGGGGACCATCTCCCTTACTTAGATCAAAGCTGTCAGTTGGTCGTCATCATTTTATTTTTAGTTTTCGTGTTGAACAGCTCTTGTATTGATTTGATGAAGCATTCTTATTTTTTTCTTCAAATAATTTTACTCCATACTCCTCCTCTGCTTGTGACGTGTAAGCGAATAGTTTTGATTGATGCATCATGTACAGATTTGAAATGAGAAAATCTTACGATATTTGGACTCCATTCAAGATTTATAGTGATAAATTCTCATTATAAATCAAATAGTTTCACCAAAAAATAATGTGCCTTTTAAGAAGATAAAAATTAAAGTTGTTTAGAATACCGGCAATAAAATCAGTAACGAGGAGAGTGGTTTATTGGGAAAAAATAAACCATGGAATTACTTAACTGATTATTGAATTTCGCTTATTCGTATCTTTTTCTTATAATTAAACATAATATGTTGATTTATAATAATTAATTTTTCTTTATAATAAATAATAATCTGAACGAAAGGAAGCTTCTCTAAAACTATGAAGCCTTTTATATTGAAACAATTAAAGTCATTCCTATGCACATCACAAGTGGAGCAGGTGTATGAGTAAAAGATTATTGAAGAAAGGAATAAAAATATTTTTTATGAATCTTATTAAATGTCAAAGGTTGGTGCGACATAAGAGGCTCATAAATAGTATGATGATGTTAGGTTTCTCCTTCATAAGTGTAAAGATGAGGCGAGACAACGGATTTTACATTAAATATTGTCCGAACCCAATAAATAAGAAAAATCATTTTTAAAAGTTCTGCATAAAAATATATTTTCAGTTAGTTTGTTAGGAATTATGAGAAATTCCTTTATTGCGCTTAATATAAATAAATCCATATCCCAGACCGATAAGAGCAGATAAGCCAGAGCCACAAAGGACCCCAATTTTTGCCGCATCAAGCAGAACAATATCTTTAAAAGCAAGCATTGAAACAAAGATAGACATCGTAAAGCCAATTCCAGCTAAAAAACCAATGAGTAAAACGCCTGTCCATGTCATATGAGGGGGTAGGCGGCATAGCCCTGATTTTACGGCTATATAACTGGCTGTGATAATACCAAGAGGCTTACCAACGAACAGACCAATGATAACCCCCAGAACAATCAAGAATGATTTGTCAGAAGAAAGATCAAAGTTTGCAAAACTTACTCCTGCATTTGCGAAGGCAAAGATCGGCATAATACCGTATGCAACCCATGGATGCAACGCTTTTTGAACGCGTGTTACTGGAGCAATCATGGCCCGTTGTCCTTTGCGCATTTTTTTCAATGCGGTTGAAATATGATGCAGATCTGTTTTTGTATTTTTTTCTTGAAGAATTTGCATAGCGTTACTGAGCATGGTGAGTGGCGCTACAAGAGTACGGGTAGGAAGAACGGGAGTCATCATTCCTAAGATTACACCAGCAAGTGATGGGTGAACACCTGTTACCATTAAACCCCACCAGATGATTGTACCAGGTAAAATGTAAAGCCATGCTGATGCAAGCCCGATCCACTGAAAAAATAGCACCAAAGTAATACCTGCTCCTGCAATCATTAAACCGCTAGGATCAATGTTTGTTGAATAGAAAAAAGCAATAATAAGAACAGCGATAATATCGTCAATAATCGCTAATGATAGAAGAATAATATGAAGATTAGAAGGAATTTTTTTTCCAAGAAGAGCAAGAATACCTAGAGCAAAGGCAATATCTGTTGCTGTTGGCACAGCCCAACCACGTATATGTCCCTCGTTAAAATTGAAGATAAAGTAAATAATTGCAGGAACACAAACGCCCCCTATTGCGGCAACAATTGGTAAGATTGCTTGTCTAAAATCGGCAAGAGCACCTTCATGAATTTCGCGTCGAATTTCCATTCCTGCGACGAGAAAGAAAATAGTCATAAGGGCATCATTAACCCAGAAATGTAAATCCCATGAAAGAGTGAAATGACCCAAATTAAAGCCAAGAGGTGTATGCCAAAAAGATTCATAAAAAGCAGCATATTTAGAATTAGCAAAAATAAGTGCAGCAGCAGCAGCTAATAAAAGAACAATACCACTAAGAGCTTCAATATGGAGAAAACGCTCGATCGCAGAAAGCGCTTGATTGGTGACACGAGAAGCGCGATTAGGCAGGCGATTTGAAGATAAATCAGACATGAACAACTCCAAGCATCGACAATTTTAGATTCTATATTCTCTGTATAAATGACTTTATATGATACCTTCTGTATCATATAAAAGAAAAAAGAGGAATAAAGTTCTTAATTTATAGACAAGATCATCATGTTTAAAGCACAAAATGTTTAAGGTGATGCTTCATTTTTAATAGTGAGATGTACTTTGTTTAAAGCCTTGGATAGATCATTTTGTAAAGCAGATTCGAGATCAACCATTGTGAGCCCTTTATTATCTTTTGCTTTAATTTTAACAATCAATGTTTGTGGATTTTTAGCAAATTCCCCTAAGGATTTTGAAATTTTTTCTGCTTCGTCATGATTTTTCAGCAGCATTTTTGGGGTCTGCGTCATCATTAGATAGAAATCGTCATAGAGTTCCTTTTTAAGATCATGTTGGCTGTCATTAAGATTTTGCGCAAGATAAGAAAAAAGCTTATCAATGAAACCTGCATCCGTATATTGTATATCAATTTCATTGATGCCAAGGTCTTGAGACGCAGCAATCATTACATTTTGCTGACCAGAAAAAAGCTTTTCGTCAACATCAATAACCTTAGCCGATATGTTCCCAGATCCAACGTTTTTCATATTGAAAGACATTGTATCAAGAAAGAGCATATGTTTCTTTTCATCGTAAGAAATATCAATTTTTCCTGAAATGTCAAAGCGCTCAAAGTTCAGATTTTTGAAGAACTCTAAGTCTTTTTCATTCATTTTTTTAGGTAAAACGGAAAGGTTATTGAGAGAAAGAAAAAGCTTTTTAGGAATAGGTTGTTTCCACAAGCTTGGTTTGAATTGGAATGATTCGAGTGTTGCTTTCAACTGTGGTATATCAACGGTGACATTATCAACTTTGGCATCAGCTGAGGTAATGGCGAGCAGTATGTTTAGAAGGAGACCATTTTGTGCTATTTTTTCAGAGACTTTATTGTTTTCTTTTCTTGCGTTAAGATAAGCTTTGATTAATTTTTCAGGAGTTTGTTCAAGTGGCTTCATTTTTAAACCAGATGTTTTAAACTGTCCGAGGAAGAAAGAACTGCTTTTCCCTGCTTCTTCAAACACATCGATACTTACATTATTCAGAGAAATGGGGCCAGTAACGGTTTTATCTTGGTTGAGAGCGTTGTTTTTTCCAAAAATGATAGAATAGGCATAGTTAATGTCAATATCATGGGCTTTTATTGTATCACTTTTAGCCATAAGCTGCATCTGTTTGGCACTGTTTACTGCAACTGTTTTAAGATCCATATTTTTAATACTAACTGAACGGATATGTCCATTTTTAAAATCAGAAAGCTGGAAATTCTTGACTTCAAGCGTTTCTATTCGGTTATTTTTATTTTTTATAGAAAGTTGTATATTGGGAGCAATAATTGAGGAAAACTCAATGCGCATCATTGATTGTAAAAGACGTGATGTTATCGTTCTGTCTTTTTCTTTTAAGGATACACTCCGGAGAGAGATTTGAGGAATTTGCACATGAATATTATTATGCTTTAAATCAACATTATAAAATGTAAAAGTTCCGGGAATAAAGGAAAGAGGAGGACGGGCAGAAATGGCTCCAATTTTAAGTGATGTACCAGCTGGGACGGGTAATGTCACATTCTTCAAATTGACTTTACCTAGAATGCTCACCTCAGATGTTCCGGCTTTTATGCCACGACGGGCTATTTCTTGTTTTACAAAACTGTCAAGATAGGGTTTCGCGATATAAAATCCACCAACAATTATAATTGCCAAGATAGCAACAAATCCAATAATGCAAGTGAGCCAATATCTGAGGTTACTTTGATACCCACTATTAAGATTAACCATTCTTCCTTCTTTCATTTTTATCACTCTTTGAATTGAGAGTGAAGATAAATTCTTTTAACGACAAAGGTTTAAATATAGCGTGTACCAGTTTCAACAATTATCTACTCCTTATATTAGAGTTATTCTCATCTTTTTTGCAATATAGCTTTATCAACTTTTATCAATTTTCTTTGAGTTCAGCACTTTATAGAAAAGTACGCATAATAAGAAGAGGTGAGTTTATGCGCATCATAATTTTTTATCATTTTAAAATTATCCTAAAATATTTCGATGCCTGCTTTTATCTTGCTGCTGTTTATAGGAATATTTAAAACATAAAAGATATGTTTTTGTACATTATAGTTTAATGGGGAGAGGTGAGTGTTATGACAGAAAATCAAATAATAGCGTTTTCGATCATTGGTCTCATGATGGCTGTTTTTATTTGGGATCGATTTCGTTATGATCTTGTTGCTATTTGTACGTTATTAATAGCTTGTGCTCTTGGTCTTGTCAGTCCGAAGGAAGCTTTTAGCGGTTTTAGTAATGATATTGTTATTATCGTGGGGAGTGTGTTTGTTGTCAGTACGGCCGTATCGCGCTCTGGTATAATGGAGTTTATTATTCAACGGATATGGCCAGATGTAAAATCTGTGCGTCTTCAATTAGCTTTTTTAGTTCTTTCTGTTGTCGTATTATCAATGTTTGTTAAAAACATTGGTGCTTTGGCTATTATGCTTCCGATAGCTTTTCAGTTTGCACGTCGTTCTCAGGTTTCTCCTTCTGTCTTTTTGATGCCCATGGCCTTTGGTTCTTTGTTGGGGGGGCTTATGACACAGATAGGAACATCTCCCAATGTTGTTATTTCAGCGATGCAAGAACGTTTAGCAGGAACACCTTTTACTATGTTTGATTTTACACCAGTTGGTGCGGTTATTGCGACGGCTGGTGTTGTATATTTGGTCTGTTTTTATTGGCTTTTGCCTGTGCGTGTGCGTTCAGGTGCATCATTTGATGATGCCATTGATATTCGTAATTATGTTGCAGAAGTACATATTCCAATAAATTCACCGATTATAGGGAAAAATATTGTTGATTTGGTTAAGCCATCAAGTGGTGACGTTATGGTGATTCAAATCATCCGAAACAAAGTATCTATTTCACCATTACCAGATTTTGTTTTGTCTGAAAATGATATTATTTTGCTGGAAGGGTCGCATACAGGGTTAGATAGCGTGATGAATTCTGCTCGTTTAGAGTTTTCTAAGGGGCGAACTATTGCTGCAGGTGATAAGGACAGTGACATTGATATTATTGAAGCAGTCATTACCCATAATTCACCTCTTATCGGTATTAGTGCGAAAGAGTTTTCTCTATTTGATCGCTATAATGTAAATTTGCTTGCGTTAAGTCGTCAACATGAAAGGGTACGGGGAAGACTTGATGATATTATTTTTCATCTTGGCGATGTGATTGTTTTGCAAGGACAGGATGCAGTTATTCCAAATTTATTAAGAGAATTGAAATGCTTGCCCCTAGCAAAACGAAATATTGTGTTTGGAAATTTACGACATGGTTTCATCTCTTTAGCTGTTTTATTTATAGCAATTATTTTTACAGCTTTTCATATTGTTCCAGTTGCTTTTTCTTTCTTTTCTGCTGCTGCTGCAATGGTTATCTTTCGCGTTTTGCCCGCGCGTGATCTGTATCAGGCATTAGATGGCCCAATATTAGTACTATTAGCGGCTCTTATTCCAGTGAGTGAAGCGTTAGAGAAAACAGGATGTACGGATCTCATTGGCCAATGGCTAAGCCAATTGGCAATATTTTTTCCGCCATCGGGTGCCTTAGCGCTTATGTTGGTGACAGCTATGTTGGTCACGCCATTTTTGAATAATGCAGCAACAGTGATGATGGTAGCACCAATTGCGTCAAGTTTTGCTCATTCCCTTCATTATAAGCCCGAAGCTTTTTTGATGGCAGTTGCAATTGGTGCAGGCTGTGAGTTTCTTACACCTATTGGACATCAAAGTAATATGCTCGTGATGGCGCCAGGAGGATATCGTTTTAGTGATTATCCACGTTTGGGTGCTCCATTGGCGGTGTTGATTGTTATTATTGCTGTTCCAATGCTTATGTGGGTTTGGCCTTTACAATAGGATATTTTAAAAAAAACTTTAAGGATCAATTACAAAAGGTTGTTAATCGTATGAAGATAAGTTGAAGGGATACACTTTGTATAAAGAGCTTTAACTGAAGATTTGGAATTATACCCTACTTTATCATGGCGCTTCGGTATTTTTGATACAGATAAAAATTGATCTATTTGATTTTAGTAGATATTCGTGGGATATTTACTTTTTGTTCAAGGTTTTTTCAAGAATTATAATTCTATCATCCAATACAGCCAAAAATTGCGTTGAAGATTTAAAAAGATTATCTCTCTATATAATGGGGAGAAAATCCGCTTGAGATGATAGGCAATCATGATAAATATTAAAACAGTGAATTTTTATAAGACTCAAGACAATATATGTAAAAGCTGTAATGTGAACAAACAGGGCGTTTACATCATTTTCGACTAAGACTGTTGCAAAAATCCGATTGATTTGGCTACATGTTGATTTAAAATAAATAAACGAGAAATTTAAAGATTTTTAGTTAATTAGGACTACCATCTTGGTCCATTTATGCGTAAAAGCACAGATAAAGTAACTTTTTTCAAGGTATGATATATGTCGTATGATAGTTTTATTGCTGAAGTGAATGCAGAATTTCGTCAGGAAAAGGCGCTTGCTTTTTGGAGACGGTATGGTTTCTCAATTATTGGAGCAGTTATTCTTTTTATATTCATGATAATTGCTTATCAAATTTACCATCATCAGCAAATAAAGAAAGCTGGTTATATTGGTGATGCATTTGTAAAAAGTCTTGATTTTGCGGATACACGTCATTTTGATAAAGCGATAAAGCAATTAGAAACTGTTAAAACCTCTCATTTTGGGGGATATCCTTTTCTTGCTCGTTTACGTGAGGCTTCTTTACTCATGGAGAAAGGTGATATGATTAAGTCAGTGGAGATCTTTGATTCTGTTGCAGCGGATAAGAAAGCACCGCAGATTTTGCAGAAAGTTGCAAAAATTCGGGCGGCTTATATTCTGGTTGATACAGGGACATTAGCTGATGTTGAAAAGCGCATCAAAGATATGACAAGTGATACCGATCCTATGCGCATGTCTGCAAGAGAGGCTTTAGGTTTAGCTGCTTATAAGGCGGATAAAATGGATGAGGCGGTTTATTATTTTAAGAAAATTTCTGAAGAAGGTGCTTTGGGTTCAAAAATAACAGATCGGGCTCGAATGATGCTTGAGCTTATACAAGCTGAGGGCAAGGCAAATAGGGAATAAATTGATGAGCCTTACCATTGCTATCGTTGGTCGTCCCAATGTTGGGAAGTCAACATTATTTAATCGTTTGGTTGGGCAAAAATTGGCTTTGGTTGATGATAAGCCTGGTGTAACACGTGATCGGCGTATTCATGCGGCAAAACTTCAAGATCTACGTTTTGATGTGATTGATACGGCTGGGCTGGAAGAAGCAGGTGATTATACACTTGAGGGGCGTATGCGTTCTCATACAAAAGCTGCGATTGATGAAGCTGATCTTATTTTATTTGTATTTGATGCAAAGAGCGGAATAACACCAAGTGATTTAAATTTTGCTTCATTGGTTCGTAAATCAGGAAAGCCAATTGTGCTTGTTGCCAATAAATCTGAGTCAAGAGCGGCAACAGGAGGAGAGTATGAGGCGTGGTCATTAGGTTTGGGGGAGCCTTGCCCAATATCGGCTGAACATGGTTTGGGACTTAGTGATCTGCGTGATGCAATTATAGATGCTGTTGGGTCAGAGCATGCTTTGGGCAACAATAAAGAAGAAGATATTACGATACAGCCTGCATCTGTTGGTGATGATGTAAACGATTTGGCGGAAGAGGAGCTTATTTATGATGAAAGTAAACCCATTAGGATTGCAATTGCGGGGCGTCCCAATACAGGAAAATCCACCCTTATCAATAGTATGTTGAAACAAGAGCGCTTGTTAACAGGACCAGAGGCAGGACTCACGCGTGATTCTATTTCTGTAGATTGGGAATGGCGTGGTCGTCATATTAAACTTTTTGATACTGCAGGTTTACGTCGAAAATCAAAAGTTCAAGAAAAATTAGAAAAACTATCTGTTGCAGATACTTTGCGTGCTATTCGTTTTGCAGAAGTGGTAGTCATTGTTTTTGATGCAACGATACCTTTTGAAAAGCAGGATTTACAAATTGCTGATCTTGTGATTCGTGAAGGGCGTGTTCCCATTATTGCTTTCAATAAGTGGGACCTTATTGAAAACAGTCAGATCACATTGATTGATTTGCATGAAAAATGTGCGCGATTTCTTCCTCAAGTTCGTGGTTTGAGAGCTGTTCCTTTATCAGGACAATATGGTCAAGGAATTGATAAATTGATGGAAAATGTCATGATGATGCACCGTGTGTGGAATCGTCGCATTTCAACGGCTAAATTGAACCAATGGCTTGGAACTGTTGTGGCACATCATCCGCCTCCTGCGGTTTCTGGCCGTCGACTTAAGGTTAAATACATCACACAGGTTAAGACACGTCCGCCTGGATTTATGATTTCTTGCTCGCGCCCCAAAAGTATGCCACAGTCGTATTTGCGCTATCTTGTCAATGGGGTACGTGAAACATTTGATATGTCTGGTATACCCCTTCGCATATCATTGCGAGCTTCTGATAATCCTTTTGCGACACGTTCCAAGAAGAAATGATAACTTTTTAAATTTTATTGATAATCATTTACTATGAGCGTTATTGAATAGAGCTCTCTCATTTTGATAAAGATCATTTATTTGCATGTTATAAGAAGAGTTTGATAGGGAGTATTTAAGAAAGAGTACATAATCCTCTTAATGGGTTACTTAAATGCAAGAATAGATGCAATATGAGGGTAGGGGAATATAATGATGATGCTCGTTTGAAAAGAAGCATTAAATTATCGTTTCATAAAAATAAAGGTTATGTAAGCGCTTTTGCTTACAATAGTTTGTCTAAATAAAAAGCAAAAATATTTGCTGAATCTACTGATATTCAATTGTAAAGGGCGAAATTCACAAAAGTGGATTAAAATTGTATAAAGTGTTATGGCGATCGTATTTAAATTTTATTGTGTTCTATTGGCTTGATCTATTTGAAATTTTAGATTTATTAATATCTCATATTTAAAGAAAGCTCTCTTAATATCCTCAAGTTTATTGAGTGATGGGGCCTGTAATGGCATATATAAGATACTTTGCGAACAGGATCATATAGAAACCATTAATTATTATTATTTTCATAAAATAAAAAGTGCAAGTTTATTTGAATAAAAGAAGAAAACCAACGCTCTCACACTGTTTTTTAGCTTTCTATGTTCTCTTTCAAAGCTAGGATTGATATAGCATTGGGAGCTGGAAAATAAGATGGTATCAGTTTACACCTTTTGTTAAGCGTAAAAATGTTGTTCTATGAGTTTTATATTATACGGAAACTTTTCGTTATACATTCACGGGTGCTGTCGTGAAATCGGTTTAGGTTCTCAGAATATCTTTTTAAGAGAGTATGTAAATTGAAAAATACGTTATTTCTGTAATAAAATTTATATGATAATTTGTGATAGATTTCTTTTAGTATCTTGACGAATAAATTTGAGAACAATATGATGCACACGGTTTTATGAGATGCATTCTTGCTTTTCTTTTTAATTAAGGAGCCAATGATGGCGATGGGCGAGAAACCCGTTATAAGCCGTAAGGAGGCTGAAGAGGAAAAGCAAGGAGACTGTCTTCATTCAGAGGATTTTGAATGTCGTAGTAGGAACTTAAGCTTAGCTTTAGTGCGCAAGCAGGCGTTAAAGAAGCGAGAGAATAAGAATAAGCGGGAAAAATCGCAAGGAAGGATGGCAGATGCAATTAAGCTTTCTAGTGAGTTTCTAGCGAGTGTTATAGTTGGTATTGTTTTGGGGTTGGGGTTTGACAAGTTAGCAGGTTCGTATCCTTGGGGATTGGTATTTTTTCTCTTCTTTGGATTTGCTGCTGGTATAGTGAGTATTCTTCGGTCTGTGGGGTATGTTTCCTCCAGTCAATTAGGAAAAAAAGGCGTATTGCGCCAAGATAAACAAGATAAAGGGACCAATAAGAGGTCCGATAAATGAGGTTGAAGTGACAGCGCACGCTCCAGATCCTATTCATCAGTTTGAGATTTCAAGGCTGATTAAGATTTCCATAGGAAATATGGATTTATCGTTTACGAATGTATCATTGTTTACAGTCCTCACGGTTGTTATAACTTCTGTTTTTCTCTTCATTTCATCATCAAGTCGTGGATTAGTTCCAACGCGGATGCAGTCTCTTTCGGAAATGGCATATGAGTTTGTAGCATCGACTCTGCGGGAATCATCTGGTGTGCAGGGAATGCAGTTTTTTCCTTTAGTTTTTTCTCTGTTTACTTTTATTTTGGTTGCTAACTTTATTGGTCTTTTCCCTTATTTTTATACGGTTACATCGCAGATCATGATCACTTTTTCGTTAGCAATGGTGGTAATTTTGACAGTGATTGGTTATGGCTTTTATAAGCATGGGGTCAGTTTTTTGAAACTGTTCGTTCCCAGTGGGGTTCCTGTTGTGGTTTTGCCTCTGGTGACAATGATTGAGGTTATTTCTTTTCTCTCCCGTCCAATTAGCCTTTCTCTTCGTCTTTTTGCGAATATGCTTGCTGGTCATATTACGCTTAAAGTGTTTTCTGGGTTTGTTGTCTCAATGATTGGGGTAGGACTCGTAGGTGTGGGTGGTTCGGTTTTACCGCTTATGATGACTGTAGCGATTACTGCTCTTGAGTTTTTGGTCGCATTTCTTCAGGCTTACGTCTTTACGGTTTTAACTTGTATGTATCTTAATGATGCAATTCATCCAGGACATTAATAGAACTGGCGGTTTTCCGTCGAATAATGCAATTTCGCTTAAAAGGAGAATAACATGGAAATGGTGCTTGCAGCAAAATATATTGGCGCTGGACTTGCTTGCTTTGGTATGGCTGGAACAGCTTTAGGGCTTGGTAATATTTTTGGTAGCTATCTTTCTGGTGCATTACGAAATCCATCAGCAGCAGATAGTCAGTTTGGGCGTCTCGTCTTTGGTTTTGCTGTAACAGAAGCTTTGGGAATTTTTTCGTTGCTCATTGCTTTATTACTTCTTTTTGGGGTTTGATCATCATCAAAGGGGTATATCTGTTCTTGCATGAGGAAAGATTTACCCTTTTAGCTCTTAATCAGAGAGATGTCAGTCAGTTATCATCGGTTAGAGAGGGCTTTAGTAAGCTATTTAAAGGATGAAAGAAGATGTTTGTTTCAAGCGCTTATGCACAGAACACTGAAACGTCGATAGAACATATTAAAAAGGTGGCAGAGCATGCAAATCGTGTGTTTCCGCCTTTTGATTTTGTACATTTTGGTTCGCATTTTTTCTGGTTGGCAATTTCTTTCGGATTTTTTTATCTTTTTATCTCTCGTGTAATTGTACCACGTATTGGTGGTGTTATTGAAACACGACGAGATCGAATCGCATCTGATTTAGATCAGGCAATGCGCATGAAGCAGGAAGCAGACATTGTTGTTGAAACTTATGAGCGGAAATTAGCAGAAGCGCGTTTGAAAGCGCAGGCTATAGCGCAGGTAGCTAGTGAAGAATTAAAAGAAAAAGCAGAGCTTGAACGGAAAGAAATTGAAGAGAGTTTAGAAAAAAAACTCGCAGATGCTGAAAAACAGATAGCAAAAATTCGGGATAGAGCGATGCAAAATGTTGGTTCTATCGCTGAAGAAGTAGCCCTTGAAATTGTGAAAAAATTGATTGACGTTGATATCAGCAAAGAGGCTGTCCGTTCAGTTGTTAAAACTGCGGATTATTGAGGAAGACAAAGATGACTGATACTTTTTGGGCATTTGTTGGGTTAGTGCTTTTTTTGGCTCTTTTAGTCTATTTCCAAATTCCACAGAAGCTTATACACCATCTTGATGCGCGCGCGAAGCGTATTAAAGATGAGTTGGATGAGGCTCTGCGTCTTCGTGAAGAGGCACAGGAAATATTGGCTGAATATCAACGCAAACATGCAGAAGCAGAAAAAGATGCGCAAGAAATTATTGCAGCAGCAAAGCATGAAGTTGAATCCATTATTGCTGAGGCTCGTACAAAAGCAGAAGAATATGTAAAAAACCGCAATAAATTGGCAGAGCAAAAAATAGCTCAAGCAGAAGCGGATGCAATACGCATGGTTTCTTCATCGGCTATTGATTTGGCAATTTCTACAGCACGTATCCTTATTGCAAAGGAATTAGATTCTAACAAGGCAGATGAGCTTATTAAAGAGTCTCTTGAGAAAGAATCATTTGTCAAAATGAAAACATATCTTAATTAATGATATTTGAGAGGTAAATAACTGCCTCCTTGGTTGCATAATTTTCTCAATATTAATTAATAAAAATCATAAAAAAGAAAAATTTATATTCATTGTTTTTACCAGTTGATAGGGCGCTTTGATTTTAAATGACAAGTTTTGAGAAGTCCGCAACCAATTGTGTAACAATGTGAGTACGTTTGAGAAGAGCAAGACGGTTAGCACGAACATCAGGTTCTTTATCATTCACCAATACTTTTTCAAAGAATATATCAATCAATTTTCCAAGTGGCGCTAGCACACTGAGTGCAAATGATAAATTTGTTGCATTGATGGGAGTAAGAACCTTTTTTTCTACTTCACAGATTGCATGATAGAGCTGCTTTTCTTCGTTCTCGACAAAGAGCTCAGGATTAATTTCATTGGCTATCGTTGTGCTTTTTTGAAATTCATTTTCAAGAATATTGGCAGTACGTTTTACAGAGGCTACAAAGTTCACTCCATCATGGGTATTGATAAAAGCGATAAGGGATTCGACACGACGTGCAACCAATAAAAAATCATCAGAATCTTTATTCAAAACAGCTTCAAGGGCATCGTAACGAGCACCTTCCTCTTTTAGATAGATTTTCAAACGATCATGAAAAAAGAATAACAGGTCTGATAAAATATATTCTGTTTTTTCTGGAAGTAGATTCTGTAATTGCGAATTTTCTCTTTGAGAGATTTCATATTTATTTTTTTGTTGTAAGAAAAGATTCGTTGCGAACTGAAACAGTGGCATAAGATTGATTTTCCAATCTCGCGAAAGGACAAGCCTAATAATTCCCAATGCTGCTCGTCTTAACGCATAGGGATCTTTTGAGCCCGTTGGTTTTTCATTGATGAGCCAAAAGCCAACGAGCATGTCAATTTTGTCAGCGAGCATAACAGTTATAGCAAGCGGTTCTTGTGGAAGACGATCTGTTGGTCCTTGAGGTTTATAATGGTCCTCGATTGCTATAGCTACACGAGGATCTTCTCCTTGAAGAAGGGCATATTTTTGCCCTATAACACCTTGTAGTTCAGGAAATTCTCCGACAATTTCTGTTTGCAAATCAGCTTTTGCAAGGATTGCTGCACGTTTTGCTAAAAGAGGATCTGTTGGTATCAAAGGTGCAATTTCTTGTGCGAGTGTAGCAATGCGTTCTACTCTTGCACCTTGCGTACCTAATTTAGCATGAAAAGTTACATTCAAATGATCGAGTCGCGCCATTCTTTGATCGAGAGGTTTTTTTATATCAAGTTCAAATTTTTTTATAGAAGATTCCAATTGTTGAAGATCAGGCAAATCACGCTGATCGGTTTGCCAAAAATAAAGTGCATCAGAAAGACGGGCACGGACAACCTTACTATTTCCTTTTGAAATTTCTTTGCCTTCATCATTTGCAAGAATATTAGAAACGAGAATAAAATGATGAGAAAGTTTTACTTTTTCTCCTTGTTTACGGGTGACAAAACATTTTTGATTGGCTCGAATGGTCAAGCGAATAATTTCTGGAGGAATATCAAGGAATGATTTGTCAAAATCACCCATCAGAATAACAGGCCATTCAACAAGACCAGCAACTTCTTCTAGGAGGGAATTGTCTTGAACCAGTTCTAACCCGTTGGCAAAGCAGAGATTTTGGGCATCAGCTAAAATAATATTCTTTCGTCTCTCGGCATCCAGAATGACTTTATGGGTTTCAAGTTGAGTAACATAATCATCAAAGCGACGCACTCGAAATGGTTTTCCATCACTTAAGAAACGATGACCATAAGTTAAATTATTGCTTTTAAGAGAACCAATTGTAAACGGAATAACATGTGTTTCACCAATTTCTGGTCCGAAGATGCAAAGAATATTTTGTAGAGGTCGAATCCACTTCAGGGCACCATTTTGTGCTGAATCTTTTCCCCAACGCATAGATTTCGGCCACGGAAAGTTTCGGATAATATTCGGTAAAATATCGGCAATAATTTCTTCTGCAGCTCGACCTTTTTTTACAATTTTAGCAATATAAAAATGACCTTTTTTATCATCATGTCCAATATGTGCTTCAGAAATATCGTTTAATCTTGTTGCACGTAGAAAACCATCAATTACATGCTGTGGTGATTTTATACTAGGACCTTTGCGTTCTTCATGGATATCTTTTGAGCGTGTAGAAAGTCCGCGTACGTCTAATGTTAGCCGACGAGGTGTCCAATATTCACGAGCAGCTTCATAGATCAATCCAGCATTCACAAGTTGATCTGTAACAGATTTTTTAAGATCAGCAGCAGCTTTGCGTTGCATACGTGCAGGGATTTCTTCACTGAAAAGTTCAAGAAGAAGATCAGACATTAGGCTTCTCCAGTGTATATTTGTCCAGCTTCTGTGAGTAAGAAGGCCTCCCCACAACGGCGCGCGAGATCACGAACGCGAAGAATGTAATTTTGTCGTTCGGTTACAGAAATAACGCCACGTGCTTGCAAAAGATTAAAGATATGGCTCGCTTTAATACATTGATCATAGGCAGGAAAAACACAGCGATGTAATATATTTTCTTTATTTGGTTTTCCAGCATCAAGAAGTGCGCTGCATTCGCGTTCTGCATCGATAAAGTGCTGATGTAGCAGTTTTGTATCAGCAAATTCGAAGTTGTAATATGAGTATTCTTGTTCTGCCTGTAAAAAAATATCTCTATAACTTATTTTGTTTTCTCCCTCCAAACCATTAAAGTTAAGGTCATAGACGTTATCAACCCCTTGGATATACATCGCGAGACGCTCAAGACCGTATGTGAGTTCCCCTGAAACTGGAGCGCATTCAATGCCGCAAACTTGTTGAAAATAAGTAAATTGAGAGACTTCCATCCCATCACACCAGCATTCCCATCCAAGCCCCCAAGCACCAAGAGTGGGACTTTCCCAATCATCTTCAACAAAGCGAATATCATGCAGTTTTGTATCAAGCCCGATAGCTTGTAGCGACTTTATATAAAGTTCTTGTAGATTGAGCGGAGAGGGTTTGAGAAGCACTTGGAATTGATAATAGTGTTGTAAACGATTTGGATTCTTACCATAGCGGCCATCTGTTGGGCGTCGAGAGGGTTGGACATAAGCAACTTTCCAAGGACGTGGACCTAGAGAGCGTAATGTTGTTGCTGGATGAAAAGTCCCAGCTCCGACTTCCATATCGTAAGGCTGCAAAATTGCACATCCATAGTGTGCCCAATAATTTTGCAAAGTTAAAATTAGTCCCTGAAAAGAACGTTTAGGGTTAAGATGTTCAGGCAGTTTCACGCTTTATACTCTTTATATTGGACTAAACAAAAAAACCAAAGCAATTTTAGTTTCTCTATCTATTATTTTATGTGGTTTATGGTTAAGCATTGTTTATTGCAAACCAAATTTCAACTTTTCTTGAATTTGTTCAGAATTTTCTGGTTTTCCGTCAATTGCGTGGTTCCATTGAAAGATTGCTTCACGTTTACGTCCAACTTTCCAATAGGCATCCCCTAAATGATCATTCAGTGTTGGGTCCTCAGGTTGTAATCTGACAGCATTTTCTAATATTTGCACTGCTTTATTATATTCTTTTAGTTTATAATAAGCCCACCCTAAAGAATCGAGAATATGACTGTTGTGAGCTTGCAAAGCAGAAGCTTTTTGCAGCATACGGAGCGATTCTTCAAGCTTCTCACCACGTTCCACAAGGGAATAGGCTAGATAATTAAGAACCTGCGGTTGGTTTGGGAAAAATTCAAGTGATTTTCGCAAGTCAGTTTCTGCCTTTGGCCATTGCTTTAAACGTTCAAAAGCAATACCACGCTGATAAAAGAGTTTCCAATCATCTTGCTGAAAGTTTTTTATCTTTGTGATAGCGGTGTCTAGAGTTTTAATGGCCTCAAGAAATTTATTGTCCTGCATATAAAAAGCAACGAGCGTTATCAAAATATTACGATCATTAGGAAATTTTTTATTTAACAATGTGAGTAATTTTATTGCTTCTTTGTAATTGTTGTTATTGGCAAGAAGGAATGCAAGATGAAGTTGTCCATCTCTATAATAAGGAGATTTAGGGGATAAAGCGCGATAAAGTTTAATTGCTTGATGAGGATCATTCAATTTAGCAGAAATGTGTGCGAGCTGAAACAGTGTTGCGTCATTTTGAGGGTATAAGGCAAAAGATAATTGCTTAAAAATGCGTGCAATTCGCCCTGAGTTTTTGTGGTTGAGGGCTGTTCCAAAATTATATAATACTTCGGCTGCTCCTTGTTGAGGTGTTTTAATAACTCTCTCTAAGAAAGTATTCTTTTCAATTTTTTCTCGAAAGTTTTTAAAGACTTCTCGATCTGACAACATTTGTTCGCCATGTTGAATTGTTTGAAGAGCTTGGTTGCGCATATTATGGCGCAATTGGAATGAGGCATAGGCTATGATAATACGTTCATAAGTATTAGGAGCAATAAGAGTTCCCTGTTTGTTACTCAGTGCTTTAATGAAATATTTTTTTGCATCCTTTGGCCGTTCTGCAAGGTCGCTCATAAGTGCTAGATGATAAGATATAAAAAGGTCATACCAGACAGGACCTTTGAGTTTTTTAAGATCAGCGATTGCCTGAGATTTTTGTCCAGATCCAAATGTAATCCAAGCACCGATGAGTTCAGGTATTGGATTATTGGATGCAGGAAGTTCTTTTAATTGCAGAAGAATCTTGGCATTCTTATAGTCTTTTTTGATGAGACTTTCTACTGACAAAGTTAAGGAAACAAAGGGAGTTATAACATCTTGCTCTTTGAGTTTTTGGGCTTGTTGGACAGCTTCTTTAAAGTTTCCGATCGAGAGCATAGCTTCAAGGAGCTCTTTTTGTGTTTCAATGTTATCAGGTTGATAAACGAGCGCTTGTTTAAAGTAATTGATAGCAAGTTCTGTTTTATTTTCATGATTTGCAACCCTTCCAGCTAAATAAGCACCTGTAAATGAGCTTGTATGAGTTGCTGCACTTATTTTACTGTAGGTGGGGAATGGCATCAGCATGATACCCACGATAAAGAGGGTAAAAAGTCGGGATACCGTTGCAGAGCACATGGAGCTAATCCTTTTCAAGATAATCAATCGATGGTGTTGTTTATAGATCATATCTCATTACGTTGTTGAGAAATACTGCGATTTTTGCAAAGAATTCAGTTTACGCGCGCAATACAAAATTCAACAGTCTCAACGAGAGCATTGTAAGCAAGATTTTTGTTCATGGAAACAAGAGCATCAATTGCATGTTTCCCATAGATGCGTGCTTGTTCTATTGTATCTGTGATACTATCATATTTTTCTATTAAGTGTTGCGCGTATGCGAAGGCTTCATTATTGTTATTGCCATCTTCAAGTGCTTGTTTCCAGAATTTTTTTTCTACCATATTCCCACGTTCATATGCGATAATAACAGGCATTGTTATTTTTCCTTCTCTAAAATCATCCCCTATATTTTTTCCTAAGTTTTGAGCACTACCACTATAGTCAAGTGCGTCATCAATCAATTGGAAAGCTAAACCTAAAGATGACCCATATTCACGTAATGAAGAGCGCTCTTTATGTCCATAGCCAGCAACAATCGGTCCTACTTCAGCGGCCGCTGAAAAAAGTGCGGCTGTTTTTGCATTGATGATTTTGAGATAGTCTGAAGGGCTGGTTTTGATATTTTTTGCAGCAGAAAGTTGCATAACTTCTCCTTCAGCAATAATTGCAGCAGCATTCGCTAGGACAGAGAGCGCTTCTATGGAACCGACATCAACCATCATTTTAAAAGCTTGCCCCAACAGGAAATCACCAACAAGTACACTTGCTTGGTTTCCCCAAATCATCCGTGCTGTAGATTTTCCACGTCGTAAATTACTTTCGTCAATCACATCATCGTGTAGTAATGTTGCTGTATGCATAAATTCAACAGCTGTTGCGAGTTTTATATGCCCGTCACTTTGATAACCGAACATATGAGCAGAAGCGAGCGTAATCATTGGGCGTAATCGCTTTCCACCTGATGAAATAAGATGGTTAGAAATTTCAGGAATCATCTCAACCTCTGATTTTGCCATAGAGAGAATAAATTGATTTACGCGCTCCATATCTTTTTGAGTAAGATTGACAAGAGATTGAAGAGAAATTTGATTATTTCTTATTTGTTTTGGTTTGATAGCTGCACTCAATGTGTTTACTCCTAGAGTATTGCAATGGACATATATAAAAATTACTTTATTCATTAGCATAAAGGGGGTTTGGTTTTGACTCAAGCTTTTGATGGCACTTTGAAGTGTAAGCTTGGAATGTTATTGGCAAGAAATGTTCTTTAGCGAGTGTAATCTCGTTATTATGACATAATAAAAAAAATTAAAATAGCAGCTGAATGGCAAAAATGCAGTTTATAAAGGTAAACATTAGGCTTTTAAATGGATAAAGCAGCGAATCAGAGTGGTGAAACCATTGACAGTTTTCACCGCGGAAAATTTTATTTGGTTCAACCTCATAAATATGGTCATCGTTCTGGAATGGATGCGATGTTATTAGCTAGTTTGGTTCCAAGTGATTTAAAGGGCAAGGTTGTTGATTTAGGTGCAGGAGCTGGAGCTGCAGGGCTGGCTGTTGCTTCGCGTTGTCTGAAAGTTCATGTTACCTTAGTTGAACGTTCAGCTTTTATGGTATCTTACGCTCAAAAAACGCTTATGCTAAAACAAAATAAACAATTTGCTAGCCGAATTTGTTTGCTAGAAGCAGATGTTACCTTTAAAGGGAATGCCCGTATAAAAGCAGGTTTGATAGATAATAGCTTTGATTTTGCGATTATGAATCCACCTTTTAATAATCCTACTGATCGCAAGACACCTGATAAGCAAAAATCTGAAGCGCATGTTATGTCTGAAGCGATGTTTGATAATTGGTTGCGGAGTGCAGCAGCCATTGTTAAGCCAGGTGGATACTTAGGTCTCATTGCGCGTCCACAATCGCTGACAGATATTTTGCGTGCTTTAGAAGGGCGTTTTGGTGGTATTTGTATAATTCCTGTGCATGCCCGTGCGAAAACAGCAGCAATACGTCTTTTATTTTACGCAAAACGAGGAAGCAGAGCAGCTTTATCTATTTTACCGGCATTGGTTATACACGAAGGTAATGACCATACTTTTTCACCACGGGTTGATGCAATTAATAATGGATATATAAGCTTGTGGGAACTTTTCTAATAATATCTTGTATTTTTTAGTTTATTATTTAAAGTCCAAACTTTGTTATTAGGGAGGTTTGACCTTGGGTGAAGTTATATTTCTGCTTGTAATGTGGGGATTGATTGGCGCTTTTGGATATTATCGCGTTCTTCCTTTTTGTTGTCCTTGCCTATTTAATTGTTCTTAAATCTATAAGGAGATTTTGTTTTGATGGATGTTATTAAAAGTTTTATTCTACGCCGTTTTTCTTCCGATAAACTTGAAATTCCTGTGGTGCGCCTTCAAGGAGCAATTATGGATTCATCAGCATCTATATCTCGCACCCTTTCCCTTAGTAGGTGTGCAAATCTTTTAGAGAAAGCTTTCGCACACAAAAAGTCACCGGCTGTTGCACTTATTATTAATTCTCCTGGTGGTTCACCTGTACAATCGCGTTTTATCTTCAAGCGTATTCGTGACTTGGCAGAAGAAAAAAATAAAAAGGTGCTTGTGTTTATTGAAGATATTGCAGCATCTGGTGGTTATATGATTGCTTGTGCGGGGGATGAAATTTTTGCAGATCCTTCTTCAATTGTTGGTTCCATTGGAGTGGTTTCAGCTTCCTTTGGTTTTCCGGAACTTTTGAAAAAAATTGGTATCGAACGGCGTGTATACACAGCAGGGAAGAACAAAGTTACATTAGATCCATTTCAGCCAGAAAAAAAGGCGGATATTGAGCATTTGAAGTCTCTCCAACTTGAAGTGCATCAAACTTTTATCGATTTGGTTAAAGAACGGCGTGCTGAAAAATTATCAGATGATTCGAATCTCTTTACAGGAATGTTTTGGAGTGGAAAACAAAGCGTTGAGCTTGGTCTGGTTGATGGATTGAATGATGTACGTTCTGTTATTAAGGAGCGCTTTGGTAATGATGCAAAACTTCGGCTTATTATGCCTCCAAAAAGTTTTTTAGGACCTAAAACGCCTTCAGGAGTAACGGCACAGACGATTTATACAGTCGTTGATAGTGCATTGATGGCAGCAGAAGAGCGAGCACTTTGGCAGCGTTATGGTTTGTGATGGAAAGGATCATTCAAGCCAGAGAGATTTTTATCTAAAAACAGATGCTAGAAGAAAAAGGGCTTGAAATGATACGAATGAGAGCATGTCGTTTATTTTGTATGAGAACTCTTTATATTTATTTTTGTTTAGAAAACGATTAAGAATATCTCAAGCTGTTTATACTTGTGCTAAACGTATGGATAAAAGGGGGGAATTTGTAAAAGAACCCTATGCAGGTGAATATTACGTCATATGATATCAAATGTACAAGCTTCGTTCCAAAGACATTCCTATTTATTTACACCTATTAAATTGAATTTAGCTCTACATGTTGTGGGGCAACGTGCTGATGGGTATCATTTAATAGAAAGTTTGGTTTATTTTAGTCTTAACGGCGATTGTCTACACTATACACCTTGTGAAAATAATCAGTTTGTTTTGACGGGGCCGTTTGCAAAAGGCCTTGTTTCTCATTTAGACAATTTGGTTATTCGCGCACGGGACTTTATGCATAAGGCTTTTCCGGAATGTGCTCAACCTGCTTTTTTTCGGCTTGTAAAAACATTACCTGTTGCTTCAGGCATTGGTGGTGGCTCAGGTGATGCAGCTGGGGTTATAAGCATGTTGCGTCAACAGTGGAATCTTGATTGCCCTTTTGAGAAATTAGCAAAAATGAGCTTAGTTCTTGGTGCTGATGTTCCCATGTGCCTTTGTGCATTAGAATATCAGCAACCGCTTTTGGTCAAAGGAATTGGTCAAGAGATGATACAACTAAAAGGAGCCTGTCCTCTTGCAATAGTCTTGGTTAATCATGGACAAGAGATTTCAACACAAACTGTTTTTAAAGCATTAGAGAAGCGTCATAATCCTTCTTTAAAAATTAATACAGATGCTTTAAAAAGTATTGATTCATTAGTTGAAGCTTTACAAGAAACGCGTAATGATCTTTTTTCTGCTGCATTAAAAATAGCACCTCAGTTAGCTGAAGTGTTATCTATATTAGATGAATCTGGGGCTCTTTTTTCCCGTATGTCTGGAACGGGAGCAACTTGCTTTGGCATTTTTAAAAATAAACAAACGGCGCAACAAGCAGCTCTTTTTATCAAATCAATGCACCCAAATTGGTTTGTAAAACCTATCATGACTTTAGGAAATATTTGATAAATAAATATAAAAGATTTTATTTCGTCATGGTTTTATTATACACAATGAAAGAGAGTAACCAAAGAAATGTATTTTTTTATCTTTTGTGCAAGAATTAGCAGCATGCTTAAAGAGCCATTTAAAACTGTAATGCTTGCAAAAAATGATCAGGTTACAGAAATAGATGTATGTTTGTTGTATTTGTGATTTGTCAAAGATGTTTAATTTTCCGCTTCAGCCAAATTTTTCGTGCGAATTGGATTTGCAAAAACAGGGTTTTGTTCATATAGCAGGTGTTGATGAAGTAGGACGGGGACCTCTCGCTGGACCTGTGGTAACGGCAGCAGTTATCTTGGACAAAGATCATATTCCTAATGGGTTAAATGATTCAAAAAAACTTTCTTTTCTCCAACGAAATAGATTTTATCATGAAATTTTGCAAAGTGCATTAGCGGTTTCAGTCGCTAGTCTTTGTGCTCGTACAATTGATCAATCTAATATTAGAAAAGCAACTTTAGAAGCAATGCGTCGCTGTATTATAGGATTAGCCATTCCAGCCCACTATGTCCTTGTTGATGGACGTGATATTCCTTCTGAGTTGTCCTGTCCTGCAATGGCGTTGATTAAGGGCGATCAGCGTTCGCTTTCAATTGCAGCCGCATCTATTATTGCAAAAGTAACGCGTGACCGGATGATGGAATGTGCAGGACAAGTTTATAAAGGGTATGGTTTAGAGAAGCATGTAGGTTATGCAACGTTAGCGCATCGTACAGCTCTTGATAAATATGGACCAATTATAGGATTACATCGTTATAGTTTTGCGCCACTAAAAGAGTATTATAGAAATGGTGTGTCATGACGATTCTACCACTCGATAGCGCTTCAATAAGAGAGGCAATAGCGCTTCTTAAACAAGGGAAGTTAGTAGCGTTACCAACGGAAACTGTTTATGGATTAGCGGGCGATGCAACCAATGGGAGGGCAATTTCTTCTATTTATTCTACAAAGGGTCGTCCGCAAATTAATCCTCTTATTGCGCATGTCAGCGGCATCGAAATGGCGGAACGTTATGTTAAAATTGACTTTCTTTCACGCCAATTAATGGAGGAATTTTGGCCGGGGCCTTTGACATTGGTTTTGCCTTTAAAGGAACAGCATAATATCCATCCTTTAACAACCTCTGGTTTGAATACCTTGGCTGTTCGTTTTCCAGACAGTCGTTTTGCGGAAGTAGTACAATATTTTGGCCGCCCACTTGCTGCTCCTAGTGCGAATCAATCGGGGCGTCTTAGCCCTACTTCAGCTGAGGCTGTTTTTGCATCTTTGGGGAAATCTGTTCCTTTGATATTGGACGGAGGACCTGCTAAAATAGGGCTTGAATCAACAATTATTAAGATTTGTGGTGAAAATATTTATCTTTTGCGTCCAGGGGGGCTTGCGGCTGATAAAATTGAAAAAGTTGTGGGGAAGTCTTTAAAACGGATAGATCAAAGGGCGGCGATTGAAGCTCCTGGGATGTCAAAGTCGCATTATGCTCCCAATGCCCCGATTCGTTTGAATGTAGAAAAGGTGGAAAATGGTGAAGCGCTTTTAGCGTTTGGTTCAAATCGCGTTATGGGAGCTGAAAATGCCGTTTCTATTTTAAACCTTAGCGAAGATGGCAAGTTGGAAGAAGCAGCCTCTCATTTATTTCAATATATGAAGGAATTAGATTCATTTAAAGTGAGATGTATCGCAGTAGAACCTATTCCATCATACGGATTAGGGGAGGCTATCAATGATCGTCTTATACGGGCTGCGGCTCCAAAGGAGAAATGAACATGGAGCAGAAATTAATTGAGGGGTTTAGAGAAATTGTTGGTGCTAAGCATGCTATAACAGATCAAGCGTTGATTGCACCGTATTTGCTTGAAGAGCGTGGGCTTTTTCATGGAAAAACGCCTTTACTTTTACGTCCATCTTCTTGTGCAGAGGTCTCATCGATTATGCAGTTAGCGAGCAAAACGTGCACACCGATTGTGCCACAGGGTGGAAATACAGGGCTTGTGGGGGGGCAACAACCAGATGAAGGAGGGGGGGGCGTTCTTTTATCCATGGAGCGATTAAATAAGATTAGAGCTATAAATCTTGAGGGAAATTTTGTTGTTGTAGAGGCTGGTGTTATTTTACAGGATTTACAGAAAAAAGTGGATGAAACAGGTCGTTTTTTCCCTCTTTCTTTGGCATCTGAAGGTTCTTGCCAAGTAGGAGGAAATCTTTCGTCGAATGCTGGAGGGACAGCTGTTTTAGCCTATGGCAATATGCGTGATCTTTGTCTTGGGTTGGAAGTTGTTTTACCGGATGGCCGTATTTTAGATGATTTGCGTTTTGTTAAAAAAGACAATAGCGGTTACGATTTAAAAAATCTTTTTATTGGTGCAGAAGGGACATTAGGTGTTATAACTGCCGCCGTTTTAAAGCTTTTTCCGAAACCAAAAGAAATAGCTGTTGCTTTGGTGGGGTTGTATAGTCCGGCGAAGGCTTTAGAGTTTTTATCTCTGGCTCAAGAATATGGAGGAGGGATGTTGACAGGTTTTGAGCTCATGGGAAATCTCAGTTTACAAATGGCTTTAGATTATAAGATGTGTGAGAAGCCTCCTCTTCAGAGGAAACATGAATGGTATGTATTGATTAATATTTCATCGTTGCAAGGCAATGGTGAATCATTATCAGTATTGAGTATTATTTTAGAAGAAGCTTTAAAGAATGCGGTGATAGAAGATGCAGTTATTGCGCAATCTTTAAAACAGCAGGATTTTTTTTGGCAATTACGAGAAAGTATATCACCGGCACAAAAGTTAGCAGGAGGGTCCATTAAGCATGATATTGCAGTCCCACTTGCTTCTATTCCTGATTTTATTGCTGAAGCGGCACTTATTGTTGAAGATATTGCTCCAGGAGCACGGGTGATTTGTTTTGGACACATGGGCGATGGAAATTTACATTATAATGTTACGCAACCTGTAGGAGCTGATAGGACAGTATTCTTGCAGTTATGGTCAACAATGAATCATCGCATTCATAGTTTAGTGATGGACTATAGAGGTGCATTTTCTGCTGAGCATGGAATTGGTCAGCTTAAGCGCGAAGAACTTCGTTCTTTTAAATCGCCTGTCGCATTGGATATTATGCAAGGGATTAAAAAAACGCTTGATCCTTTAGGGATAATGAATCCTGGAAAAGTATTATAATTCAAGAATGGTGATCATGTATTTTTGTTTAGATTTTAATAACCAAAAAAGAAACCAGTTGTTTTTTATTCAAACTTTTAATAATCCAATGAGAAAAAGCTGCTAAAGGGTGTATGTTATTTAAGATAAATTGGGATAATGTATATGGCTAATCAATGCTTTAATCAGGCAAAAGCGGTGCTTGAATTTCGGTTAGATCCGTGCCATTTGCCACAAACGACGACATATTTTTCATCCAAAACGGGTAATCAGGTTATCTGTTCGTTAAATGAGCGTGGTGTTTCTTTTAAAACGGATATACCTTCAAGTTTATCGCATTTAATACCCCCTTATCATTTCCAAGGAATTGCAGCACGTACCGTGAAAACGCGTTCAGGAGAAAGAGCTGTTGCGTTAGAATTACTTCATGCCGATGAGGAAGCTTGTATACCGCTTTTAGTTTCCAGAGATTTGAATAATGTTCTTCTGGATTGGCGATTATGGGCGGATACTTATGGTCTCCCCATGCTTATGATCAGTGAAGATAATCGCATTCTGGTTGTAAAAGATCGTTCTGATTTACATCGATTTTTTGGTACAACAGCACATTCTAAACAAAAGCGTTTTTTACTTCGTTATAGCAATCCGTTAGGCTTGCGTTTGGTGATTTCGAATCGAATTGCACTCCAGTAATATTAATATGCATTCATTTTTGTACTACCATAAGCATTTATCTTGTTGTGCTGTAAAACATCGTTGTTTGGAGCGGTAATATAAGGCATGTAAACTTCACACATGAAGTGTTTTAGAAGATATGGCGAATATTCTTAAGTTTGCTTGTTGGTCTTTGTGTAAGGGAAGCATAGGAGTGGGAAGCAAGAGGAACCCGCTCAATGAGAATCCGGACGTTTACAGACGGGATTTGGTATGACTGTTCGTTCTTTAGGCAAAAAGGAAGTCAATGATTGTAAACGAGAGTTTTTTGACACCATACATTGGCAGCAGGAATCGGTTATGTTAAACGCTTTTTTCGAAGAGGTAAAAACAGCTTTCATAACAATAGAAACCGTTCTTTGGCAGTGTAATTTTGGTTTTTGCCACATCATTAAAATACGAGAAGATTGCTGGAAGTGTTTTTGAATTTTTTTATAAATCATTTCTCCATGTTGAATGAGAGCTTTGAATATTGCAAAATATTCTTATTTCATCTCTCTCTTATAATTAAAGTCATTTTTTTTGCACGTTATAAGAAGGGTTATAGTGTGGATAAAAAACATTAAAAAAGAGTAAACACTTTCTAATAAAGTGTTTAGATAGAAATGGTTATCGTAACATTGAGAGTTGGAAAATACAAAGATGATATCTGTTTTATCTTTATTCCAGAAAGATGTCAGAATGGATTTATACTTATTTGCAGGTAGTGTCGTAAAATGGGAGTGACGAGCATGAGAGATATTGTTTAAGAATCTGTACGTAAATAACATCAGTATCTTTTTGGGGCATTTTATTTTTCGTACAAGCGGAACTTCATTAAAAAACGCGATAAATAAAAGAAATGATAATATATATGTTTTTCGTCAATATTTTATAAGAAAGAAAGCGTTCATAAAAATGATGAGAAAATGCGTTTAAAGTAAATAAAACAGTAAAATGATCAGTTTATATGACAGTATCATATTCAGAAAATTTTCCTATTTTATTATGAGTAGTTATCCTATTTACAATATTTGATTGTTCAAAGGAAAGCACACTCATTTTTTCAAAATTATGATCAACGTAAAACAGTGAGAAAATTTTTATACTATGCTCTTATATAAAATAATCAAATCGTAAAAAAGAATATTCAAAGGATTTAGTTTTCTCGCGCAATGGCT
Source organism: Bartonella sp. CM120XJJH (assembly GCF_042194715.1). Taxonomy (NCBI): domain Bacteria; kingdom Pseudomonadati; phylum Pseudomonadota; class Alphaproteobacteria; order Hyphomicrobiales; family Bartonellaceae; genus Bartonella; species Bartonella sp. CM120XJJH. Next base: position 92,517 of record NZ_JBHINE010000003.1, read on the forward strand.
CTCCATCCGATATCACGCCGAACAAAACCTTCTGGCCAATCAATACAATCAACAGCTTCATAAGCACGTTTTTGTGCATGCGTAATCGTGTTTCCTGTTGCTGTTATGTTGAGAACACGTCCACCATTTGCAATGAGTTCTCCATCACGCAATACTGTACCAGCTTGAAAAACTTTCACATCGGGAAGAGTGTTTACTTTATCAACGTTACGGATGACAGTACCTTTTTGGGGAGAGTCTGGATAACCATTGGCAGCCATAACAACGGTGAGAGCAGTTTTTTCAGACCACCGAAGAGGCTTATTTTCAAGTTTTCCTTGAGCTGCAGCAAGAAAAATTGGCAAAATGTCATCTTTGAGACGCATCATTAAAACTTGACATTCAGGATCACCGAATCGTACGTTAAATTCAATTAATTCGGGTCCTTTTTGCGTTATCATTAAGCCGACGAAGAGAATACCTTTAAAGGGAGCGCCCATTTCTTTCATGCTTTTTAAAGCTGGTTCAACAATTTCTTTGAGGGTACGATTCACTATTTCTTGGGTCATGATGGGCGCTGGTGAATAAGCACCCATCCCACCGGTGTTTGCTCCAATATCCCCATCACCTACACGTTTATGATCTTGAGCAGATCCAAAAGGAAGAGCAATTTTACCATCACAAAGGCAGAAGAAGCTTGCTTCTTCACCTTCAAGAAAAGATTCTACAACAATTTTGTTTCCTGCATCTCCAAATGCACTTTTGAAGCAGGCATCGACTGCGTTAAATGCTTCTTCCATAGTTGTTGCAACCACGACACCTTTGCCAGCCGCTAAGCCATCAGCTTTAATCACAATGGGAACACCTTGTTGATGAATGTAAGCTTTAGCTTTAGAGGCATCATTAAAGCATTGGTAACTTCCTGTAGGGATGTTATTTTTACGACATAAATCTTTTGTAAAAGCTTTTGAACCTTCTAGTTGAGCAGCTTTTTGAGTAGGACCAAATACACAAATGTTAGCGCTATTAAGAGAGTCTGTTATACCCGCAACCAATGGTGCTTCTGGTCCTACAATCACGAGATCAATAGAATGTGCCTTACAAAAATCAATAACAAGGGGATGGTCATCAATGTTTAAATTAATATTTTCACCAAATTCTGTTGTTGCAGGGTTTCCAGGAGCACAATATAATTTTGTTAGTAGTGGTGATGCTGCTATTTTCCATGCTAAAGCATGTTCTCGTCCACCTGAGCCAATAAGAAGAATATTCATTGCTTGCTCCTCTCATAAAAGATGATAAATCTCATCCCCTTCTCATAAGAATGAAATGTCTCTATCGCAAGACCAAAGGTAAATCATTTGATGAAAAAAAATAAAAATACCGCGCATGTTCAGTCCTATGATAGCCCAGGACGGGTTATGGATGCATCTTCCAAACAATGGGTCTACAATTTCCTTCCCTGTTCTTTATGGTTTTATGCGCAATTAGCGCGTTGGGATCGGCCTATCGGATGGCAATTATTGATGTGGCCTTGTTTTTGGTCAACAACAATGGCTTTTTTCTCTTATAATATGCATTACGATACTCTTTTATCAATGTTTCTTCATTGGGTTTGGTATCTTTTTCTTTTTTTTCTGGGATCTATTGCTATGCGAGGGGCCGGATGTACTTGGAATGATCTTATTGACCATAAAATTGATGCTCAGGTAGAAAGGACACGTTCTCGCCCATTGCCGACAGGTCATGTGAGTCGGTTTCAAGCAAGAGTTTTTATACTTGCGCAATGTTTGGTTGGTTTAGGCGTTTTATCACAATTTAATAGGTTTAGTTTTTTTCTAGGTATTTCGTCATTGATAGCTGTTGCATTTTATCCTTTTATGAAACGCGTCACATATTGGCCGCAGTTTTTTTTAGGCGTTGCGTTTAATTGGGGGGCATTAATGGGGTGGGCTGTTGTCTTTGGAAGTTTAAGCTGGGCACCAATCTTGCTTTATGTGGGATCAATCTTGTGGACCATAGGATACGACACAATCTACGCACATCAAGATAAAGAAGATGACGCTACTGTTGGTGTCCGTTCTACGGCTCTTCTCTTTGGTAAAGGAACCAAACGTGCTTTAGTATTTTTGTATAGTGGTTTTGTGGTGTTCGTTAGTCTAGCATTTTATTTGGCACAAGTTCCACTTCTGAGCTTTTTGGGGATTTTTGTTGCAAGTATCCATATGTTTATTCAAATTAAAGTCATTGATATAGATGACAGTTCACAATGCCTCAAGCTTTTCAAATCTAATTCGCTTATTGGTTTTGTAATTTTTGCTGGTTTAGTATGTGGGGGTATATGGACGATATTTTATCCTGCGGTCTAAAAACAAATTAGCTAAAACTATAGTTTCTGCTAAATATAGTATTTTCTTTTAAATAAGCTTGTTGCTAATCTCGCTTTAAGCGATACGGTAGAAAATATTACCAACCAACTGTTCCAGTGAAAATGAAATCCTTCTATTTAAATAAAATAAATCATCTTCTTTTAGAATTTTTCAAATAAAAAATATTTGTTTATCTGTTTGGAAAAACAAAATCTTCATTATGATTAAGTTTGCAGGGTCAGGGATAAAGTTTTTGTTTTTTCCAATCGCTATGTTCAACACAATCGCGTGTAAAAAGCAGACGATCATGTAAACGAAATGGGCGATCACACCAGAACTCTATAGAAAGGGGTTTAACACGAAACCCAGACCAATAAGGTGGTCGTGGAATATTGCCTAGAGCATAACGCGCAGTATATTGAGCAATTGCTTTTTCGAGCACAAAACGATTGTCTAAAGGTTGAGATTGTTTAGATGCCCATGCACCAATTCGACTACCACGTGGCCGCGATTGGAAATAGGCATCGGCTTCCTGTTGACTTACTTTTTCAACAATTCCTCTAATTCTGACCTGACGACGGAGCGATTTCCAATGAAACCCTAAGGACGCTTTCATTGATTTTAAAATTTCTTGTCCTTTACAGCTTTCATAATTAGTATAGAAGACAAAGCCTTGGGGACCGTAGTCTTTGAGGAGAACCATACGAACATTAGGGAGTCCTGTTTCGTCAACTGTTGCTAATGCCATAGCATTCGGATCATTTATTTCACTTATCGTTGCCTCTTCAAGCCACTTTGCGAAAAGTTCAAAAGGTTTTTGCATTTGCATAAAATGATCATCTGTTGGTATTTTGTTGCTCATAGTTTCTCCAAATATCAGTGAGCATGGGTGAGGCATTTTCTTATTTATTTTATCATCAAGAAGTTAAATACCATTTTTTCTCATTTTCAAAAAGCCAATGCTATCGTGTATTCCTATGGTAGTTTAATTATTTTTACTTTAGCATAGAATACAATGAGCTATATTAAATAAATATCTCATTTTATCTGGTATTTTAGTTTATTGATAGACATATAAAGAGGAAAGAAGAAATTATTCTCTAGAATAGACTGATAAAGCTATAAAGGATATTGAACAACGTATCCGTTGGTATTTTGAAAACGAAAAAATTGAAAAGAGGGCAATATGCGTGATCCCTACGCGATTTTGGGTGTGGCACGTACCGCAAAATCGCAAGAGATTAAATCGGCATTTAGAAGATTAGCAAAGAAGTATCATCCAGACCATAATAAAGATGATACAAAGGCTAAAGAAAAATTTGCTGAAATTAATCAAGCCTATGAAATTATAGGTGATAAAGATAAAAAGGCACAATTTGACCGCGGTGAAATTGATATGGAAGGAAAACCGCTTTATCAAGCCTATGGTGCTGGTGAAAATTTTAGCAATAAACAAAATCCCTTTTCAGGAAGAGCAAAGGGATTTGATTTTTCCTCTTCAGGTGGTGCAGGTTTTGATGCGAGTGATATTTTTCGGGATCTGTTTGGAGGAGGCGGTAGCTTTTCGAATTCCACACACTATAATCGTCCCCAACAAGGAGCACATGTTCGTGCTAATCTTGCCATAACATTAGAGCAGATGGTTGGCGCAGAAAAGGTGGAAGCTGTTTTTCCAAATGGAAAAAAGTTAAAAATTAAACTTCCAGATTATATTGAAGACGGACAGACTATTCGTTTAAAAGGTCAGGGAGAAGAAGTGCCTCTTGGGCAAGCAGGAGATGCGTTGATAACCATTCAGATTCAAAAACATCCTCGTTTTCGGGTTGAAGGAAGAGCACTCCATCTTGATTTACCAGTTTCTCTTAAACATGCTGTTTTGGGAGCAAAAGAAGAAGTTGAGACGTTGGAGGGACGTGTGGTTTTAACGATTCCTGCTTGGTCAAGTTCTGATCGCGTTTTACGGTTGAAAGGGAAAGGGCTTCGTTTAAAAAATGGAACAAGAGATGATCTTTATGTGCATGTTCGCATTATGTTACCGGAAGGTGAAAATGCCGCGCTAGAACAGTTTTTGCAAATGCAACAAGATTAATTTTAAAATTTTTATATATAAAAGCGTCGTTTTTGTTTGATTTTAAACCAATTGCTTGAAGAAAAAGTTGACCTGTGTCATAGGCAGATGAATAATATTAATTTTAAGTAACAATGGGGCAGTGCTGATGGCTAAGGGTAATGGTTTATTGTACGGTAAGCGTGGTTTAATTTTGGGGTTGGCCAATAATCGCTCCATCGCTTGGGGAATCGCTAAAGCGGCAAGTAGCGCAGGGGCAGAGCTTGCTTTTACTTATCAGGGTGAAGCAATGAAAAAGCGTGTTGAGCCTTTGGCTGAAGAATTAAAGGGGTTTGTGTGTGGACATTGTGATGTTTCTGATAGTGACTCTATTGATACGGTCTTTAGAGAAATAGAGAAGAAATGGGGGAAACTCGATTTTTTAGTTCATGCTATTGGTTTTTCCGATAAAGATGAATTAAGTGGTCGTTATATCGATATAAGCGAATCAAATTTTATGATGACCATGAATATTTCCGTTTATTCCCTAACAGCCCTAACGAAGCGTGCAGAAAAATTGATGCCAGATGGTGGTTCAATCTTGACACTGACCTATTATGGAGCAGAAAAGGTCGTTCCAAATTATAATGTAATGGGGGTTGCCAAAGCAGCTCTTGAAGCGAGCGTGAAATATTTAGCGGTAGATTTAGGTCCTCAAAATATTCGTGTTAATGCTATATCTGCGGGACCAATTAAAACGTTAGCGGCTTCTGGTATTGGTGATTTTCGTTATATTTTAAAATGGAATGAATATAATGCTCCATTACGTCGTACGGTAACAATTGAAGAGGTTGGTGATTCTGCGCTTTATTTTCTTTCAGATTTATCTCGTTCTGTTACCGGTGAAGTCCATCATGTCGATTCGGGTTATAATATTATAGGTATGAAAGCAGTTGATGCACCAGACATTTCTGTCGTTAAAGAATAAAGTTTGGTTTATAGGATTTTATTGGACAGCCGTAATTTGACCAAATTTAAAGTAGCTAAGGGTATTTGGGAGCAAGGAGCTACCTTGTGTATAACGCGCAACATACGTTGTCGTTGTAATATTTGACAGAGAAACGGATCTTTTTTCATGTCGCATAATACATTTGGTCATTTATTTCGTGTAACAACGTGGGGTGAAAGTCATGGTGCTGCTCTTGGTTGTGTCATTGATGGTTGTCCACCTGGAATTATTTTTACTCTTGCAGAAGTTCAAGCTTATCTTGATAAACGCAAACCAGGACAATCAAAATATACAACGCAGCGCCGAGAACCAGATGAAGTAGAAGTTCTTTCCGGAGTTGTTGTTCAAGACGATGGGACAACATTGGTGACAACAGGTACACCAATTTCTCTGTTGATTCGAAACACAGATCAGCGTTCGAAGGATTATAGCTCGATTGCCCATCAGTATCGTCCAGGACATGCGGATTATACTTATGATATTAAATATGGCATTCGTGATTTTCGAGGCGGGGGACGTTCTTCGGCACGGGAGACGGCAGCGCGTGTTGCAGCTGGTGCATTTGCTCGTAAAATCGTTCCTGGATTGATTGTACGAGGAGCAGTGATAGCAATCGGTCCTCATAATATTAATCGTGATCGTTGGGATTGGTCAGAGGTTGATAATAATCCTTTTTTTACAGCTGATGCAGAGATGGTTCACATTTTTAGTGATTATATCAGTAAACTTCGTAAAGAGGGGACATCTGTTGGTGCGGTTGTTGAGATCGTTGCAGAAAATGTTCCGGCAGGTTTAGGAGCCCCTATTTACGCAAAACTTGATCAAGATATTGCTTCGTTACTGATGTCGATTAATGCGGTAAAAGGTGTGGAAATTGGTGATGGTTTTGCGGCAGCCCGCTTGAGAGGAGAAGAAAATGCCGATGAAATGCGAATGGGAAATGATGGAAAACCGCTTTTTTTATCCAATCATGCTGGTGGTATTTTAGGGGGAATATCGAGTGGGCAGCCGATAGTTGCACGTTTTGCTGTAAAGCCTACTTCATCAATTTTAACGCCTCGTCGCTCCATTGATGTTGATGGTCATGATATAGATGTTATAACGAAGGGACGTCATGATCCATGTGTGGGGATTCGCGCTGTTCCTGTTGGTGAAGCGATGGTTGCTTGTGCTATTGCTGACCATTATCTAAGACATCGTGGTCAAGTTGGGTGATTGAGAAGGTGAACAATGGCGTATGATGAAAAAAAAATTGTTTCTGCACTTAAAGCTTTTGAACGCGGTGAAATTGTTGTGGTGACAGATGATGATAACCGTGAAAATGAGGGTGATTTAACTGTTGCTGCAGCGCATTGTACAGAAGAAAAGATGGCGTTTATTCTTCGTCACACAACAGGTATTGTGTGCACACCTATGCCCAAAAAAGAAGCACAACGGTTTAGTCTTTCTCCTATGGTGTCAGATAATAACTCTGTACATGGGACGCAATTTACGGTTACTGTGGATTTTAAACATGGGATAACGACCGGTATTTCCGCACATGATCGCACATTAGCAGTTCATAATCTTGCTAATCCAAATGCAAGCGCGGATGATTTTATTCGTCCAGGACATATTTTCCCTTTGATTGCGCATGAAGGGGGGGTGCTCATGCGTTCAGGTCACACGGAGGCGGCTGTTGATTTATGTAAATTAGCTGGTTTGCCACCCGTTGGTGTTATTGGTGAGTTGGTCAATGATGATGGAAGCGTTAAACATGGCGATCAGATCATGAAATTTGCACAAGAACATCGGCTGCATATTATAACGGTTGCAGATTTAATTGCTTACCGCCAACGTACGGAAATATTGATCAAGCATGTTGGAGAAATGCCTATTGAAACATCTGTAGGGCCCGCTATTATTCAAAGTTATCAACTCCCTTGGGAAGTCGTTCAGCATATTGCAATTGTCTTTGGTGATGTTCGTGAGGGTGAGGATATTCCTGTTCTTTTACATCATGAAGACATTATAAACGACGTTTTTTGTCAACCTTTAGATATCATGGTGATGATGCGGCGTATGATGGAAAAAGAAAAACGTGGCGTATTTATTTATTTGCGTAAAGGATCTGTTATGCAATCAACTATTGATACTCAAAATATGGCAAGGGACAGCTCAGAAAACCATGTGCAGGCGATTGAACGCGAAGAAGAATGGCGCAAAATTGGTTTAGGATCACAAATTTTAAAATATTTAGGAATAGGCTCTGTTATTGTTTATGCTGCTAAAGAGCATCATTATGTAGGTTTAGAAGGTTTTGGAATTCGTATATCCAGAACAGATATTTTTTGAGGTTCATATGAAAAAAGAGATACAAGAGGGGGATATTACGACCTTAAGCTTTGAGCAAGCGCTTAAGCAACTTGAAGCTATTGTCGAAAATTTGGAACGTGGTGATGTGCCTTTGGAACAATCCATTGATATTTATGAACGCGGTGAAGCGCTTAAAAGGCATTGTGAAAAACTCTTAAGAGTTGCTGAAGCTAAAGTTGAAAAAATCCAGCTTTCAGAAGAAGGTTCTCCAGAAGGAGTAGAACCACTTGATTCTAAATAATATTAAATATTTTTGGATCTTTATTGTGAAACTAGGAGATATAATAGCCTTTTTATAGAAAATTAAATTTACTGATTTCTTTTTTATCAAATAAATTAAAAATGAGGAAAATATAGCTCATCTCAATAGAAAAGAGCATTTTTCAGTAAAAAAGATGCAAAACTATAAATTAAGAGTAGAGAAGATGTATTTTTATCGTTGCGTTTTCTTGAGTTAAGATAATAGAAAGGATTTTTTTTGTCTCAGGTCTTAACACCATTGCTTGACCGTGTTTGTTTTCCGCAAGATTTGCGGGCATTGCCTGAGTCTGATTTGGTACAGTTGGCTGATGAGTTGCGGACCGAAACAATTGATGCAGTTTCTGTAACAGGTGGTCATCTTGGGGCGGGACTTGGTGTTGTTGAGCTCACTGTTGCATTACATTATATTTTTAATACACCAGAGGATAGGATTATTTGGGATGTTGGTCATCAAACCTATCCACACAAGATTTTAACGGGGCGTAGAGAAAAAATTCGCACATTACGTCAAGAGGGCGGATTGTCGGGTTTTACAAAACGTTCAGAAAGTGTGTATGATCCATTTGGAGCGGGGCATTCATCTACTTCTATTTCAGCGGGTCTTGGCATGGCGGTGGCAAGTGCTTTGAAAGCAGAGACAAGACGCAATATCATAACTGTCATTGGTGATGGTGCAATGTCTGCGGGTATGGCTTATGAAGCAATGAACAACGCTGGTGCTTTGAATGCACGCTTGATTGTTGTTCTTAATGATAACGATATGTCTATCGCACCACCTACAGGTGCTATGAGTGCACATCTTGCACGATTAGTATCTCGTCCTTCTTATCGTCATTTGCGTGAACGCGTAAAGATGTTGAGCGAAAAATTGCCAAAGTTTTTTTTGGATAAGGCACGTCGTTCAGAGGAATTTGCGCGTGGACTTTTGGTTGGGGGAACTTTATTTGATGAGCTCGGCTTTTATTATGTTGGACCCATAGATGGGCACAATTTGGGGCATTTATTGCCTGTTTTAAAAAATGTTCGTGAATATCCTAATGGTCCTGTTTTGGTACATGTTGTAACCCATAAGGGAAAGGGATATCCACCTGCAGAAGCCTCGTCTGATAAATATCATGGTGTTAATCGTTTTGATGTTACGACAGGAAAACAGGTTAAAGCATCAAGTAATACTCTACCTTATACCAAGGTATTTTCTAAAGCTTTAATAGAAGAAGCTTGTCATGATGATAAGATTGTTGGCATAACAGCGGCGATGCCAACAGGAACGGGCCTTGATGTTTTCGCAGAAAAATTTCCTGAAAAAATGTTTGATGTTGGTATCGCTGAGCAACATGCCGTAACTTTTGCGGCAGGACTTGCTTGTGAAGGGTATAAGCCTTTTGTTGCAATTTATTCTACTTTTTTACAGCGTGCTTATGATCAAATTATTCATGATGTATCAATTCAAAAATTACCAGTACGTTTTGCTATTGACCGAGCGGGTTTTGTGGGGGCAGATGGTGCAACACATGCTGGAAGTTTTGATATTGTTTTTTTGTCCACTCTTCCTGAGTTTGTTGTTATGGCACCTTCTGATGAGCTTGAACTGATGCATATGGTGCGTACAGCTGCAGCTTATGATCAGGGACCAATTTCTTTTCGTTATCCGCGTGGTGAGGGGATTGGTATAGATTTACCGCAACGTGGTGAGTTATTAGAAATTGGAAAAGGGCGTGTTCTGCATGAAGGAAATAAGATCGCTTTGGTTTGTTTTGGAACGCGGATGTCAGAAGTGTTGCAAGCTGCTGATGCGTTAGAGGCTGAAGGATTCTCTACAACGGTTGCAGATGCACGGTTTGCAAAACCTTTAGATAAGGATTTGATGCGTCGTTTGGCACGTGAGCATGAAGTATTGGTGACAATTGAAGAAGGAGCAATCGGTGGATTTGGAGCGCATATATTACAATTTTTAGCGCAAGAAGGGCTCTTAGAGCATGGTTTGAAAGTTCGTACACTAAAACTTCCTGATGAATATTTGAATCATGGTTCACCAGAAAAAGTTCTCTCAACTATCGGGCTTGATGCTATGGGTATTGTCAACACGGTTTTTACTGCTTTAGGCCGCGAGATTCGAACAGGATAAAAAAATCGAGTATGAGATGGCTATCAGAAAAAGACTCGATATTCTTTTAGTTGAAAAAAACTTTTTTACGACACGTTCACGCGCACGTGATGCTATCGTGCGTCAAACTGTTAAAGTTAACGGCGAAATCGTTTTCAAAGCTGGGCAAATCGTTTTTGATGATGCAGAGATTGCTGTTTGTGATCCAGCGCAGAATTATGTTTCTCGGGCAGCGTTAAAATTGATTGCTGCACTTGATGCATTTCCGATTATAACAGATAAAGTGACGGCCATTGATGTTGGTGCGTCCACAGGTGGTTTTACACAAGTTCTCTTAGAGCGTGGATCAGCTCATGTAATTGCCGTTGATGTTGGGCACCATCAATTTGATAAACGCTTATTGGGCAACAGTGCTATAACGTTATTAGAAGGCTTGAATGTTAGAGATTTTCAACAGAAACATTTAGGCGGGCGAGAAATTGATCTTATCGTTTCAGATGTTAGCTTCATCTCTCTCAAACTTGCATTGCCTCCTGTTTTGTCTTTAGCCAAAAAGGGCGCCCAAGCTGTTTTACTGGTAAAGCCTCAGTTTGAGCTTGGTCGTAAACACTTTAGTAAGAGAGGAATATTAAATCCATCAATAGCTAAAGAAACTGCTGAGGCGCTTTTTGTTTGGTTAAATACACAAACAGGGTGGTGTTCAAAAGGTCTAATTTCTTCCCCTATTACAGGTGGAGATGGCAACGTGGAATATTTACTATTTGGAGAAAAACAAGAGTGAATGACAATGTCATAATCGACCATATCGTAGCAAATGGTTATGGTACTGCTAAGACGTCTCACGGCTTCGTTTATGTTCCTTTTACTTTACCAGGAGAGTGTGCTGAAATTACTGTTCATGGAAAATATGCAACATATATAGCATTAAAAGAAAAATCATCAGAACGCGTTGATGCTCTTTGTCAGCATTTTGGAGAATGTGGAGGGTGTACTCTTCAGCATTGGCATATGGATGCTTATCGCGTATGGAAACAACAATTGGTTGTTGATGCGCTTAAAAAGTATGGACTTAATAATGTTGTTGCGCCTTTAATAGAATGTAAACCTTATAGCCGACGGCGGATTACTCTAACAGCATCCATGACACCACAGGGGCAAAAAGTTGGTTTTAACCGTTATCTCTCTCATGAGATTGTAGCTCTTGAGGAATGTCCAGTAAGCCGTCCAGAGCTTATCTCTCAGTTGCATAATATCAGAGAGCTCTGTGCTTTTCTAAGCAGCTCTGCCAAACGGTTTCATGTTACGATAACATGTGTTGAAAATGGTTTAGATGTTGCTTTAAGCGGTTGCATTGTACATCATGAATCACTTCGTCAGAAAATGATCAGTGCTGCTCTTTCATATGGAATTATACGTTTATCTGTTGACGGTGAAGTTTTAGTTGAACGAGAAAAACCAGAGATTTACTTTGGAGATGTCCGTGTTGAATTTCCTTCTGGTGGTTTTCTTCAAGCAACGTGCGAAGCTGAAAATATAATGGGCAATATTATTTTGACTCATTTAAAAAAAACAAAGAATGCTGTTGATTTGTTTTCAGGGGTAGGAACATTTACCTTGCGTATGGCAAAAAAGATGAATGTTCATGCAGTAGAAAACAATGAAGATGCATTAAGAAATCTAAATACAGCAGCACGTTTTGCGACCGGTTTAAAAACGGTCACTTGTGAAAAACGTGATCTTTTCCGACATCCACTTTCTGTAAAGGAACTTGAATGTTTTGAGTGTGTAGTTTTTGACCCTCCACGCGCTGGTGCAGAGAAACAAGTACGTGAATTAGCAAAGGCAACAGTATCTCGTATTGTGGCAATTTCCTGTAATCCTACTACATTTGCTCGTGATTTATCTCTCCTTGTTGCAGGGGGGTATACAGTAGAAAAGATCATACCGATTGATCAATTTTTATGGTCACCACATGTCGAAATTGTTGCTGTTTTGAGCAAAAAGAAAAAAAAGAAAGGTTGGAAGTTTTAGCCTAAAATTTTTTTAATGCCATGAAGATTTTTTTAAAAGTTTACTTGAGTATTATTATAAAAATCTCTCCAAAATTTATCTACAGTAATAACCTTTTTCTCATTGAATTAAGAGCACTGAATGTAAAAAATGTTTTTTATTTTAAACTTTTTTATTATGAAATATAAGAGATAAGTTACCCCACACAAAAGACTAAGGTCTTATGAAGAAGATGTATCTAACCAAACCGGTGCCCTCATTACATTTGCCATCTCCCGATGTTTCTAAAATTCTTGGTACTTGAGAAGGTTCATAAGAGGAATCTTTAGTCCTTTCTTGTACAGTTTTTATCCATATAACTCTCTCCGCTTGTAACGTACAAACGAATGATTTTGATTGATTCAACAGATACAGATTTGAAATGAGAAAATCTTATGGTATTCAAGGTTCTAATGCAATACGAACAACGGTAGATTATCTTTATAAATCAATTCACTGTAAAGCCCCCCACAAAATTGTCGTAATAGATCAGAAGGAGGCAATATTGGGGAGAAATGAGAAAGCTCATTCCTTTATAAGCGCAGTTCCACCGATTGTCATATTATTGATTCGAAGATGAGGTTGACCGACACCAACAGGGACATTTTGTCCAGCTTTTCCACACATACCGATACCATTATCAAGTTTACTATCATTACCAATCATTGTAATACGTTTCATAGCATCCGGTCCATTTCCAATAAGAGTTGCGCCTTTGATTGGTGCGCCAATTTTACCATTTTCTACTCGGTATGCTTCAGTACATTCAAAGACGAATTTTCCAGAAGTAATATCAACTTGTCCTCCACCAAATGAAACAGCATAGATACCATGTTTGAGAGAAGAAAGGATTTCTTCAGGTGTTTTATCACCTCCTAGCATGATTGTATTGGTCATTCGTGGCATTGGTGCATAAGCATAAGATTCACGCCGTCCATTTCCTGTTGATTTACCCCCCATAAGCCGTGCATTAAGCCTGTCTTGCATAAAACCAACGAGCTTTCCATCTTCAATGAGAACGTTATATCCTGAAGGGGTTCCCTCATCATCGACAGTGAGAGAGCCACGACATTGTGGAATTGTTCCATCATCAACAACTGTAACACCTTTTGCCGCAACTTGTTGTCCTAAAAGTCCAGCAAAAGCGGATGTTTTTTTACGGTTAAAGTCACCTTCTAAACCATGACCTACGGCTTCATGGAGCATAACACCAGGCCATCCATTGGCTAAGACAACATCAAAAGATCCAGCAGGCGCTGCTTCTGCTTCTAAATTTGTTAAAGCCATACGTAAGGCTTCATCCGCAGCTTTTTTCCAATTGTCTTCATGAATAAATTGGCTAAATGCTTGTCGCCCTCCACACCCATAAAAACCATTTTCACGTCGATTGCCTTCAGCTACGACTACAGATATAGAAAGTCGCACAAGGGGACGAATATCACGAACCAAATAACCATCTGCACGTAAAATTTCAACATGTTGTAACGAGCCGGAAAGAGAAACAGTCACTTGATGCAATTTATCATTTTTAGCACGTAAATAGGCATCAATTTTTTGCAAAAGAGCACTTTTTTCTTCAAATGATGGAGCATCAAGGGGATTCTGCGGTTGGTAAAGTCTCTTGTTTGTTTGTTGAGGTGCTATGCTATAAGTTCCTGTATGATTATTATAGGTGACAGCTTTAGCTGCTTCACCGGCACGTTTTAGTGCAGCTGCTGATAACTCATTAGAATGCGCATATCCAGTAGCCTCTCCAGCAACAACGCGTAGTCCAAATCCCATATCTTGATGAAATGAGCCGTTTTTAAGTTGTCCATTATCAAATAAAAGAGCTTCGCTTTCTGTATACTCAAGGTAAAGCTCACCATCATCTGCATGATGAAGCGTTTCCTGTACCAGTGATTGCACTTTAGAGGAAGCAATATCAAAATGATCAATCAGCGATTTCATAAGAATTATCCTATTTTTATGGGGACTTAGAAGATTTTTATTAATCTAATTTAAGAAGCGTTCAAAATAAACGATGAGATTTTAATCGTTTAAAGTGTATCGATTTTATTCATGTCGGTAAGGTTGCATAGGCGTCACCAAGACCATGAAGGTCAACAAAACCTCCAATCCCTTGTTCAGGAGTTGTAAAGATAAAATAGGTTGCCATTTTTCCTTTTAAAAAGAGCTGCAATATGTCTTCTTTAAGAAAGGCTTCAGCAACACAATTATCACCAAGACAACGACGATATTCCATTCTGCCCATATTTTTATCGTCAATTTTAATTCCAACGCCAGGGCGTAATTCGACGCGAATCGGAACAAAAACACGCATCAAAGCACCTTGCTTTTGAGGAAGTTTATAAAATGTAACGCGCAAGGTAATATCATGACGACCTTGTGTATGAACGTTTTGTACAACTTCACACTGCATGTTAGGTGTACCTGGTGGTAGAGAACAAACTTTTGTCCATGCACCATAGGTTTGTGGAGCAGGAACATTTTGCGCATAGGGTGTTTGTGCAAATACATGACTGATAAAACTATTATAAAATGTGTAAAAAACAACACCAATAAAAAAAGTTTTTTTGAGTAATTTATAAAGTATCACAGAAAATCCTATCCGACTCAACACCCACAACCATGCATAGATTTACATAAAAAATGAATTCCCTATAAAAAAACTATAACACAAAATCAGTATTTACCCAAATATATTAATCCATAGGATATATTTTTATGATACATTTGCAATGTAGGAGAGCATGTTGATTGAAAAAATGTATTTTCGTTGCCAATATTTCTATCTATTTTTAGGAGATATGTGCGAAAGAGGTATTTCATATTTTCTCAAAAATACGATTGGTCTTAATTGGTTATTTCCATACGCTAGATAATATTTGTCAGATAATATTGGTTTGTGAATGACAGAAATGGAAAAGGGCTTTGAGCGGAATGTCAGTTTCAGGAGAGTTATCGGTTGTGAATGGTAAATCAACGCCACCAAAATCCGGTATTGGTGATTATATCACACTATTAAAGCCACGTGTTATGTCTCTTGTGGTCTTTACAGCTCTGGTTGGTTTGCTTGTATCGCCTGTTCCTATCAATCCATTGTATGGTTTTTTAGCGATTTTATGTATTGCCATCGGTGGTGGTGGTGCGGGAGCATTGAATATGTGGTATGATGCTGACATTGATGCCGTGATGGAACGGACCAAAAAGCGTCCTATTCCTATGGGTAAAATCAGTTCCCGAAAAGCATTTATTTTTGGCATGGTTCTTTCTATGCTTTCGGTATTGGTTATGGGGAGTTTCATTAATTGGTTTGCAGCATTTTTTCTTGCGTTTACGATTTTCTTTTATGTCGTCATCTATACAATTTGGTTAAAGCGTATCACACCACAAAATATTGTTATTGGTGGTGCTTCTGGGGCTTTTCCACCAATGATTGGATGGGCCGCGACAACAGGAACAGTGAGTATTGATAGCTTTTTATTATTTTTAATCATTTTTATGTGGACCCCCCCTCATTTTTGGGCTCTTTCTTTATTTTCATCTCTTGATTATGAGGCTGCCGGTATCCCTATGATGCCCAATGTACGAGGTGAACATTCAACAAAAAAACAGATTTTATTTTATACTATTTTGATGGCATTATGCGCTGTTGCTCCTTGCTTTACTGGTCTTGGCGGAATTTTTTATGGTATTTTTTCAATAATTTTAAGCATTATCTTTGTCTATTTTGCCTATCGTTTGTGGAAAACTGATACACATAATGAAACTATTTTGATGGCAAAAAAACTGTTTTTCTTTTCATTACTTTATTTGGCAGCTATCTTTGGAGTTCTTTTGATTGAATCTCTTGTTTGGTATTTTATCGCTCTTTAGTTTTGTGAAATGAAAAAGCAAATTTTAAAAGAGCTTTGCTGCAAGAAAATGTCGTAAGAAAATGCGATAGAGTGTGTTCTTATGCAAAAGATGCTATTGCCAGTTTTTTTACATTGCTTATTCGTGTATAATGACCGGTTATTTGAATATATAGCTAACACTATAGAAATTAAGGATGATTTATGTCTGGACTTCCCCCTTTAACGATACGTCTTTGTGGTCCACGTGGATTTTGTGCAGGGGTTGATCGTGCTATCCAGATTGTTCTCCTTGCATTAAAAAAATATGGTGTTCCAGTATATGTTCGTCATGAAATTGTACACAACCGTTACGTGGTCGAGGGATTACAGCAACGGGGAGCTATTTTTGTCGAAGAACTTAATGAGATTCCAGAAGAACATCGCAATCAACCGGTTGTTTTTTCTGCTCATGGTGTACCAAAATCTGTTTCAGAAGAAGCGCAATGCTATAATTTGTTTTATCTCGACGCAACATGTCCATTGGTTTCGAAAGTTCATAAACAAGCGATACGACATCAACGTCATGGTCGTCATGTTATATTGATTGGTCATGCTGGTCATCCTGAGGTGATAGGGACAATGGGACAGCTTGAAGAAGGGGCTGTAACGCTTATTGAAACGATAGAAGATGCTTTGCATTATCAACCTAATGATCCAGATAAATTAGGATTTGTTACACAAACAACGCTTTCTGTTGAAGATACTGCAGGAATTCTCGATATATTACAACAACGTTTCCCTACATTAGCAGCTCCAGCGGCTGAATCAATTTGCTATGCTACAACGAATCGACAAGACGCGGTTAAGGCAGCAGCAAAGGGGAGTGATTTGTTTTTGATTGTTGGAGCGCCAAATTCTTCTAATTCACGACGTTTAGTAGAGGTTGCCGAAAAGTCTGGTGCGCGGCAAGCTATTTTAGTTCAGCGCGCTGATGAAATTAATTTTGAAAACCTAAAAGCTCTTTCTATTGTCAGTCTTTCAGCAGGGGCTTCGGCTCCTGAAATTATTATTGATGAAATTATTTCCGCATTTCGTGAGCGTTATGATGTCACAATAGAATTAGCTGAAACAGCGGTGGAAACGGAAAAATTTTTAGTGAGTCGCGAATTACGTGACGTCATTTTAACGTCTCAAGATATGGCTTTCGTCAATGGTCAAGCAAATAATGCAAAAAATCAGAATACAGACATATCTACAACGAAAGCAGAATAATGGCCGTTTATACAGATATTCATTTAAATGATTTAAAAGTGTTTTTAACACGTTATGCAATAGGATCACTTTTGTCTTATCAAGGTATAGAGGAGGGGATTGAAAATTCTAATTTTATGTTAGAGACAACACAAGGGCGATTTATTTTAACGCTTTATGAAAAGCGTATTTCAAAAGATGATTTACCTTTTTTTTGTCGCTTGATGCAGCATTTAGGGCAGCGTGGAATTCCTTGTCCTCAACCAGTTATTCAAAATAATGGAATGATGATCTGTGAACTAGCAGGACGCCCTGCCGCTATTATTACTTTTCTGGAAGGAGAGTGGGTCCGCCAGCCCAATATAGATCATTGTGGTGAAGTGGGGACGGGGCTCGCACAATTGCATTTAGCAGGACAGGATTTTACACTCAGTCGTAAAAATACTCTTTCTGTTATGGATTGGCAGGTATTGTGGCAACGTTGTCAAACCAAAGAAGATGCATTGTTAAAAGAATTTGGACAAAAAATTGAGTCGGAATTGGCTTTTTTACAGGAAAATTGGCCATTCAATTTACCAATAGGCATTATTCATGCAGATTTATTTAATGATAACGTCTTTTTTGTGAATCATCGTCTTTCTGGAATAATAGATTTCTATTTTGCTTGTAATGACTTTTTTGCTTATGATTTAGCGATCTGTTTAAATGCTTGGTGCTTTGAACCTGATCATTCCTATAATCTTACCAAAGCACGTAAGTTATTGGAAAATTATCAAAAAATAAGACCATTGATCCCTTTAGAATTGGACAAGATTGTTTTATTAGCTCGTGGTGCGTCTTTGCGTTTCTTACTCACACGTCTTTATGATTGGTTTAATACACCGCCTAATAGCTTTGTTATTAAGAAAGATCCATGGGAGTATTGGCACAAGCTTTGTTTTTTCAGTAATGTAAATTCGCTAAGTGAATTAGGTTTTTAAATTTTATGGCAACTCAACAAAAAATCGTTGAAATTTATACAGATGGTGCTTGCTCAGGGAACCCTGGAATTGGAGGTTGGGGAGCAATTTTACGCTGGAATGGCCATGAACGTGAGCTTTATGGTGGTAAGGTTCATACGACAAACAATCAAATGGAACTCATGGCGGCAATTTGTGCATTAAAGGCGCTTAAAGAGCCTTGTTTGGTCGACCTTTATACAGACTCAGTTTATGTGCGTAACGGTATATCTAAGTGGATTGAAGATTGGAAAAAGAATAATTGGCGTACCGCATCAAAAAATCCTGTTAAAAATATGGAGCTATGGCAAGCTCTTGAGGATGCTAGTTCTTGTCATACAGTCAGATGGCACTGGGTAAAAGGGCATGCGGGACATCCAGAAAATGAACGCGCAGATACCCTTGCTCGCAAAGCAATTACTCAATATCGCGAAAATGGACGTTTTCCAGCATAATTGCTGTTTGAGAGCTTTTTTCTTTTATCACGGAGTTGCAAGAGGGTTTGGCTGTGTATGGAATATGAATGTTCCACTTAAGGCGTGGTCTTTAAAAGAAACTGTATAAAAAATTTTTTGGTTTATTTCTTCTGGTGCAAAATAGAGTGGAGCACTGAAGAGTGTATATTCTGCGTTATCACTGACTTTTTTTGCTGCTCCAATTTGCATTTCTCCTCCATCTAAAAAGAGAGCGGAAGGAGTGGTTTTGTTGTTATTTTGTATTTTTATAAGAAGCGTACTGTTATTTTTTTCGGCACTTATTTTTAGTGCATTCTGCATCATGCGGGGCAAAGAATCTTGGGCATTTTTTAAGAAGGAAGCAGGAAGATGTTTATTTTTAAGAGCAGATGGCGAAAAATCAAAGTTAACAGTAAATGGAAGACAGATTTTATTACATAATCCAAGAGTGAAAGCACCACTTAAATTTTTGCTTGAACCAGAAAGATTGAAGGGCAATATTACTTTATCTTTGTAGCCTAATGACCAATCATTTTCTGTTTCAAAAAGCTGTGGAGTAGGATAAAAGATTTCATAAGAAACCTGTTGATTGAAATTAAAAAACGGTGCCATGCCAGAATTACCTGGATTACGCCAGTAAGTTTTCCATCCTGGTTTAAGAACAATCTCAATAATGCCTTCTCTTATTCCAGAAAGAGAAGGTTCAGTGATCGCTAATCGGATACGACCACCATCTGATTCATACCAAGATGTTGCGAAAAGCTGGAGTTTTTGTTCTGTTTGAGCATTTACAGGAATGTTAAGTAATTCTAAAACTATGAATGTTAAGCTTAAAGTAATGAAAAGCTTTTTATAAAAGAAAGTTGCGATATTTTGTAAATTTTTAAATATATAACTTTTTTTCATTGGAGTTTTATTTTCCTAGTGTGCTAAATGAACAAACTTTTATCATGTAAATTATGGAGAATAACAGATTAATGAAGCGGTGTAATGGCTTTTTAGGTGGACAATTACTCATAGCAATGCCTGGAATGAATGACAAACGCTTTATTCGTTCTGTTATTTATATTTGTGCGCATTCTGATGCCGGTGCGATGGGCATTATTCTCAATCAATTGCATCATATTGATTTTCCAGAGCTTTTGCTTCATTTGGGAATCATAGACAGTGGCCAAAAAAAAAGCCTTTCTGAACCAATAAAACAGTTTCCAGTTCGCTATGGTGGTCCTGTTGATCCTTCGCGTGGTTTTGTCCTTCATTCAGATGATTATGCTTGTGAAGAAACTGTTTTTATTGCAGATAAGGTCTGTTTTACTGCGACAATTGATATATTAAAAGCAATCAGTTGCGAACAAGGTCCGCAACATGCACTGGTAGCATTAGGCTATGCTGGATGGAAAGCGGGGCAACTTGAGGCAGAAATTTCTACAAATGGTTGGCTCATCAGTTCTACATCACCTAGTTTTCTTTTTGAAAGCGATTTAAGCTGCAAGTATGATAAGAGTTTAACACGTATGGGTATCGATCCAACTTATCTTGCTTCTGAAATGGGACACGCGTAGAGTTTTTTCTAAGCTTTTTAACTTTATACACTATTTTATCCCTTATGTTTTTATTCTATAAGGGAAATGGCTCTGAACGAGCGTAATTAATTCTTCTATGGCAATCGGTTTCGTCACAAGTGTACTTTGAACATATTTACAGCCTTCTTGACGAAGGAAGATTGCTTCTTTTTCATTTTCAACACCTTCTGCGATAATTTGCAAATTAAGCTCTGTTGCCATATTAATGATAGACTTGAGAACAATTTTCTTCTTAAGAGAGTCGATTGAGATAAGGGAACGATCAAGTTTAACCATATCAAATGGATAACGTACGAGATAGGTCAGAGAGGAATAACCTGTTCCAAAATTATCGAGTGCGAGATTCATTTCAAGTGTTTTAATTTGTTCGAGAAAGTGCGCTGATTGTTCAGGATTATTTCTTAAGACAAATTCAGATATTTCAATCATCAAACGCCCTTTGTGGAGCGGATGGCGAAGCAACGCGGCGCGCAATTGACGGATAAAACGAGGATGAATCATTTCTGCGCTTGGTAAATTAATTGAAATAAAGAAAGATTGTTGGGAAAACTTTTCTTGTACATTTATAAGATCGATAATAGCATTATCGATGATAAATTGTGACAAATCCATAACAATTTGTTCGTTTTCTACGATTTTTATGAAATCAGAGACATTTAAATTTCCATAAGTGGGATGATGCCATTCTACAATTGTTTCAAAACCAATAATATGTCCATCTGATAAATTAAGAATAGGATGGTAGAGGATTTTTATCTCATTACGTTTTATGGCATAATGAACATCTTTCTCCAGAGTATTATGTTCGAGACCCAAAGTGCGAAAATTAGGACGAAAAGGTTCTATATGGTTTCCACCCATTTGTTTTGCACGAATCATCGCTAATTCACTATCATTAAAAATATCTTTAGCCGTCGATCGGCTTTCACTCCATGTAACCAATCCGATAGACGTTGAAAGGATTATTTTGTTTTCTGAAAGTGAAATAGGTGCTGAAATTGTTTTGTGCAAATGATCTGCAAATGCTGCAATTTTTTGTGGTTCAGTTTCACTGAGTAAAATAATTGCAAAGCGGTCTGCTGAAAGTCGCGATAAGGTGTCTTGAAAGTTAATAAGACGGTTTAAACGACGTGCGATTATAAGCAATACAGTATCCCCAACTGCTATGCCTAATTTGCGATTAATTTGGCGAAAATTGTCAAAATCAATCATAAAGACAGTCGGTCTAATTTTGATATTTGCTTTCGCCAAAGAGGTATAATTTTGTAGTCTATCAAAGAAAACTTGTTGGTTAGGAAGGCCGGTTAAGCTGTCGTGGATTGCATCATGCAATAAGCGTTCTTCGGATTTTTTATGGTTAGTAATATTGACAATGGTTCCAATGACACGTGTGATTTTCCCATCTTTTTGCATAGCCGGACGTGCACGAAGAGAAAACCAATGATAATAACCACCACCGGAAGAAAGCCGAAAAATTTGATCAATGCGCCCTTTTTTATTTTTAAGAATGATATCTAATACGGCTTGAAAGCGTTCACGATCATCATGGTGCAAGGCTGAAATCCAGTTGCGCATAGGTCCATTGAGGTTATGAATTTCAGTACCAAAAAGGGTTGCCATGTTTGGATGCACAACAATACGGTCACGCTCAATATTCCAATCCCAAATAATATTTCCAGCTCCCTTTGCTGCGAGTACTTGTTGTTCAAGGTCGGAAAATATTCCTTCATGGAAAGCGTCATTAGAAAAAGTTTGTTGCAGGACAGTAAAGCTGATGAGAAGAACAATGAGCACTAATCCCCCCGCTAATGCTGGCTGGATAATATCATTGTTTAAATATCCAGCTATACAGGCATAGGCTCCAACACACCAAAAGCTAATAAGCAACCATGTTGGAATAAGCATAATAGCGCGGTCATAGCTTCTGATTGAGAAATAGATGATTAATAGTATACCAAGCACAGCGGTAAGGCCAAAAGACAAACGCGCAATTCCAGCTGCTCTAATTGGATCATAAATAGCAAAGGCTCCCAGACTGCAAAAGGCAATGGTCCAAGCGATAGCACCGTAACTAAAATGATAATGCCAGCGGTTAAGGCTGAGATAGGTAAAAAGAAAAATGAAGAGTGTAGCAGTAAGTGCTACTTCTGTACCAGCACGCCAGATTGGTTGTGTTGTGAGTGTAACTGCAAAGAATTTATTTAAAAAGTTGAAGTCAATACCAATATAAAAAAGCACGGCCCAAGCAACAGCAGCTGTTGCAGGAAACAGCCCTGTTCCACGGACGACGAAGAGAACAGTTAACAAAAGCGCTAAGAGACCCGATATCCCAAGAAGAATACCATGATAAAGCGTATAAGAATTAATTGCATCTTTATAAGCTTCAGGTTGCCATAAATAGATTTGCGGTAGATTGGCAGAGTTAAGTTCGGCCACAAATGTAACAACCGCACCTGGGTTAAGGGTAATACGAAAGATATCAGAGTTTGCACTAAGTTGACGATCGAGGGAAAAACCTTCGCTTGGCGTTATGGATTGAATCCTTGCTGATCCAAGGTCGGGCCAAAAAAATCCAGAATGCGCCATGCGGTAATGGGGAGCAACGATGAGACGATCGATTTGTTCATCTGTTGGATTTGCAAGAGAAAAAACTGCCCAATTTCCGGAAAAATTTTCATTTTTTGCCTGCACCTCAATACGCCATACAATACCATCTGGTCCTGGCGCTGTACTTGTTTGAAAAATAGAGTTGTTTGTATGGTGAATTTCAATTGCTTGTGAAAGATCAAGCGCAGCATCCTGAGGAGAAATTTTAACTGGTTCAATTGCTTGTGCTGATGTAAGATGGACAAGAGAACTAACGACTACAATGAAAATGATGTCAATTATTTTACGCAAACTCTTCACAATGTCCCACTCTCAATATTTTAGGATGTTTAATTTTCATTTCGATTTCTGAGAAAAAACGCCCACCTTTTATAATTTATCTACATAATAAATTGTTATCACTTTTTCTTAAGTTATGTGGTTTTATATACAAATAAACTACATACCATTTGCTTCAATGGAACTTGAAGCGAATGAAATTTTATATTTTAAAAGGGCAAAGTTAAACCATGAAATTCCAGATTTCACAAATATACCTTCACTTATTAGAATCTTTATCACATGAAGTATGAATTGGGTAGTTTTGTACGCTTCTTTGCCCAATATTTCCAAAACTTATTTAATGAGGAGAGCTTTTGTGGTAAATTTTATGATAAAATATGTGTATGTTATGTGATGCTGCTTTGAAAAGAAGTTTTTACTTTAGCTTGTATGAAAGTGTTGACGTTAAATCATCAAAATTTATGAGGGGTCCTACAGGTCCAACAGCAGTTAGTGTTGGCGTGGAGTTTGTAAAAAGACGATGTGCTAAATCAGTTAATCTTTGAGGAGTGATGAGACTGAGGCGTTCAATTGTTTCCGATATTGGAATTGGTCGACCATAAAGGAGTATTTGGCGAGCAATGAGGTGTGCTTGACTAGAGGGATTTTCCTGTGACATTGTCAGATTCGCACGATATTGCGTTTGTGCTCGTTGCAGTTCATTGGCGTGAATATTTTTGCTGACCTTGGAAAGTTCATCAAGAATCACAGGAATAAGTTCTTTGAGCCCTTCTTGTCCGGTAGCTGCGTGAACACCAAAAAGCCCAGTATCTGAAAATCCCCAATGAAAAGCATAGATAGAATAGCATAATCCACGTTTCTCTCTTACCTCTTGAAAAAGACGTGAAGACATACCACCACCAAGAATGATTGAAAGAATTTGGGCCGCATAAAAATCACGCGCGTGATAAGCACGCCCTTCAAACCCTAAAACAACTTGTGTATCCATTAAATCGCGATATTCACGAAAGTCGCCACCGACATAATTTGCAAGATTAGTAAGAGGTGCGGTTGAATGGGAGCGAAAAGTACCAAGACGACTTTCAACTTCTCGCAAGAAACTTTCGTGCTCTACAGCTCCTGCAGCAACGACAATCATACGATCTGCACTATATTGTTTATTGATGAAATCATGGAGATCAGTAGATGTAAATGATTGAATAGTTTTAGCTGTTCCTAAAATAGAGCGCCCAAGGGATTGATGACGAAAGGCTGTTTCTGTAAAGTGATCAAAAACAATATCATCAGGAGTGTCATGGGCGGCACCAATTTCCTGAAAGATTACTTGTTTTTCTCGTTCTAGTTCATCGTCGTCAAATTTTGAATGCATTAAAATATCGGCCAAAATGTCTATAGCAAGTGGAATATCGCTTTTAAGTACACGTGCAAAGTAAGCTGTTGTTTCAATACTGGTTGTGGCATTGATTTCACCGCCAACATCTTCAATATCGGTTGCAATTTGAAAAGCAGTGCGGTTTTCGGTTCCTTTAAAAGCCATATGTTCAAGAAGATGAGCGATACCATGCTGTGTAGAGGTTTCATTGCGTGAGCCTACTTTAACCCATATCCCGAGGGCAACACTATCAATTTGTTGCATTGTATGTGTGGCGATAGTCAAACCATTACTAAGGCGACATATATCTACATCCATGTATTTACAACTCCATTAAGTAAGCTAAATACCTCATTGTAAGGGTATTAGAATATTCTTGATTTAAATTAATGCAGCTAACTTTAATAAGATGCACGTGATTTTAAAGAGATATAATCTTTTACTATTTTTTCATCATTAGCAAGACTTATAAAGTGTTCTTCGCGTTTCATTACATCATTGAGATGAGATGGCCATGGGGCATGCAGGCCACAAGCACTTTTAATAGCATCAGGAAATTTAGCTGGATGAGCCGTGGCAAGGACAATCATTGGAATATGCGGTTTTTTGTTTTCACGCGCTACTTGAAGAGCGACGGCTGTATGTGGATCAACAAGATAGCCACTTTCTTTATAGACACTATCAATTGTTTGAGCTGTTGCAGCCATGGTGCTTTTCCCAGCGGAAAATAGGGAACGAATATTTTTGAGTTGCTTTTCATTAAGAGTAAAATGTCCTGATTGTTTCAAGTTTTCCATTGCATTGCGAATCCACTTTGGATCACGATTGCCACTTTCAAAGAGCAAACGTTCAAAATTAGAAGAGACCTGAATATCCATAGAAGGTGATGTTGTATGGACTATTGGTTGTGTTTCGTAAGTACCACTGATCAATGTACGTACAAGGATGTCGTTATCATTCGTTGCGATGACCAGTTGAGCAATGGGTAATCCCATACGGGCTGCAACGTAACCTGCAAAAATATCACCAAAATTTCCAGTAGGAACAGTAAATGAAACAGCTCTATCAGGAGATCCTAAGGAAAGTGCAGATGAAAAATAGTAAACAATTTGCGCCATAATACGCGCCCAATTTATAGAATTAACACCTGAAAGCGCTCTTTTTTTACGAAAATTGTGGTCATTAAACATTGCTTTGACAAGAGCTTGGCAATCATCAAAATTTCCTTCAATGGCAATGGCATGAACATTTGAACATTGGTTGGTTGTCATTTGCCGTTGTTGAACAGGTGATACACGTCCTTTAGGAAATAAAATAAAAATATCTGAGTGTTCTTTTCCAGCAAAAGCTTGTATTGCAGCTCCTCCTGTATCACCTGATGTTGCAGCAATAATCGTTGCACATCTATTTTTTTCAGTCAAAACATAATCCATCAGTCGAGAAAGAAACTGCATTGCTACATCTTTAAAAGCTAAAGTAGGACCATGAAAGAGTTCAAGGATAAATTCATCTGTTCCAGTTTGTCGTAACGGACAGATTGCTGGATGGTGAAAGGTTGCATAAGATTCAGCGATCATCTTTTCAAAAGCTGTATATTCGATTTCGTTATTCACAAAGGGCCACAGAATAG
The DNA here is from genome assembly GCF_042194715.1 of Bartonella sp. CM120XJJH. Classification (NCBI taxonomy): domain Bacteria; kingdom Pseudomonadati; phylum Pseudomonadota; class Alphaproteobacteria; order Hyphomicrobiales; family Bartonellaceae; genus Bartonella; species Bartonella sp. CM120XJJH. The sequence continues at coordinate 118,707 of NZ_JBHINE010000003.1, forward strand.
TTTTAGCAATTGTTGTATAGGACTGACCACGAAGTGCTCGTAACGCATCAAATGATAGCTGAGGAAATTTATCTGGCAGATAAAGTCCCCCATCACTTGCCAATCCTGTCATGATCGTTTCCGTAAAGCTTAAAGCAGGAGCTTCACCTCTCGTGCTGATATATTCCATAAGTCTTATCCTTTTTTATTTCGGGCAAATTGGTGAAGTTATTTATTTCACGTTTTTCATAATATTTAAATTATTAAATGGATAGAGTTTCTTTTCTTCTTTTTAACTCAATAATGAAAGGAAAGAGTCTTAAGCATTTTTATTTTTGAGATATAAACGTCAAATGTCCACAGAAAATCTGTTACAGTCGAAAATTTTCTCTCTATTATTCATTCACTTAAATTTTACAACGTATCTTCACTTGTACACCTTACTTAAATAATAAAACCAAATAGATAGAATGGTATTTATTGAAGATTTTTTTGTAAAACTCAACCATTCATAGTTATTTTATACTCTTATACTTTGTAATAATTAAATCTGCTAAAATGAATTTAAAACTATACATATCAAGATTCATAATAGAAGATTTATAAGGTAATTTTATGGCATTTCATGCGCAAATCTATACTTTGAATACTCTTTTTTAGCTTAATTTATCATTTTGTATAATAATAGATATTATATTTGTGCTATACAGGATGGTAACCGAAAGTTTATCCATAGAAAACATAAAAACAGCCTGCTAAATGATGTGAAGCAGGCTGTAAAATATTCTTATTTTAAATAGAAAAAATCACGGAGTATCTTTGAATTATTTTCCTTTAATTTTTCCTATTGCACATCCGATTATCCCGCTAAATATGGACATAACAAATCCAGTCAAAAATCCAAAACCCAAAGCTCCTACTGTAGAAAAAATTCCTAGCGTAATTGGTTCAAACACTTTCTCAAATTTTCCTTCAAAGGCAGATTCACTTTTTGCTTTATGAGTGAAACTTGGGACATAAAGAGCAGCTATATCGATAGCTTTTTTCTTTCCTTGTTCTATTAAAGAGACAGTTTCCCATTGAGTATCATTTTTCCAATGATTGGCATGAACATTAATAACTTGTGAAAGCAAAAAAGAAACTGCTATTAAAATATTTAATACGTAAGTTTTCAATACTTTAATCATAATTTATCACCAATCTTTTATTTTATTTTAATCTGAATTGAATAGATGCATCGGCAGAATTAGTACACATCGAGAGAAACAGAAGCATTTAAAGCTTTTTTCATTCTTAGTGTGATAATTCATTAGTTTTTTGTCATCAATAATGGGTCAACACAGAATATATCCATAGTTTACATTTCATATGAGAAGGTTTTATTCTGATGAAATTTCAATTTTAACGAGATGTAAAATACGATATTATTTTACTTATGATCCATCCTAAAAACATGCCTATCGTACTTGATGCATATCCAAGTGCCATCCCCATACCAAAATTCCCGATTGTAAGAGGTTCAACGACCTTTTCAAATTTTCCTTCAATAGTAGTTTCATTATCCATTCCACGATTTAGACTGGGTCTATAGAGAGAAACGGTATGGATTGCATCCTTTCTTTTCTGCTCTATTGTAGAAACAGAAATATTCTCACGATGAGTATTATTTTGCAAAGAGTTTGCATGCACATTTACAACCTGAGAAAGAGAAAAGGCAGACATAATGCAAATACTTAACATATGATTTTTAAACAATTTAATCATAATTTACCTCAAATATTTTATACTATTCAATATATGTGTAAATTTATACTTTGGATATTTGGATATAATCTACAACATTTATCTTTTGTAGAAAGGTGAGCTTCATTATGTAATTATTTACAATGAATTATAGAAACACAATGAAGCTATTATTCTAGAGTTCTAGATGAGGTTGAATTATTTGAACATCAATACTATGTCCTTTATCCAACTTATTATTGATCCTATAAAACTCATTGCATATCCAGTAAGCAATAATCCCATTCCTATAGTCATAGGTTCAACGACCTTTTCAAATTTTCCTTCACTTGTTGTTCCATTTTCTGTTTTATAATTTACAGATGGAACATAGGAAGCAGCCGTAGAAACTACATTGGATTTCGCATATTTTACTTGTTCCATTGGGGAAACAGAAAGTTCCTCTTTTGGAGTATCGTTTTTCAAATAGTTTGCATTAACATTTACAGTTTGTGAAATAAAAAAAGTGCTCGCTATAAAAATGCTTAAGATATAATTTTTAAATATTTTTACCATAACTTTACCTCAAATATTCTTAAATTATATATGTAAGAAATATACATAATGTTTATATATCTCACCCTATATAAAATATATTATTTCAATATGTGTTTTTAGTCAATAATAAAAATACATATAAAAATATAACTGTAATTTTTAATAAACATTATTGTAAAAAAGTAACAGTAATAATTACAAAAATATTCTTAAAATTTTATGAAATATTTCGTTATGTGTTATATATAAATAACATGTGGTTATCATATAATTTTTATAAAATGATATTAATATTATTTTTTAATACATTCATAGATAATAAAATTGATCAAAATTTTTACATACTAAATATATAAAAATTATTTAGTATCTATTATAAATTGACACGATAAAATTTCATGATTCATAGTATTTATTATAGATGCTAAAAATATATAGTTCTATCATCGTATAAAATAGGGCTCTAATTGGATAAAGATAAATGATATAATCTTTATTTCGCCAATGTGAACAGCATATTACTATGATGCAAAGCTGTGTATAGAAGAATATAAATTCCTACATATTTATAAGTGCCGAAAGATCAGCATTGGATAATATTTTTTAACATTTTCTTCTTTTTAAACTGAAAAGCCACTTTTATTTTTAGAAAGAGTGTTTTTCTTAAAGTGGGATTACTTTTGAAAAGATCTGATTTCATTGCTTATTTAAAAAGTCTATTAAGTGCTTTCGGAAAATTTTGAGCAACTACTGGTATCTCTTTACGTTGTTTTACATGATTATATGTTTCATATTTATGTGCTTTTTTAAGAAACCCTTCTCAAGGTACTCAAGCCTATTCTGCAATGATGCACATGAGTGATACAATGGTAAATCCCCATAATATAAAATTCTTAGGGCATCAGAATCTTTGACGTTTATAAAGAAAAAAGATGGCATCGCCATACACTTTGTTCGCTCCTAATGTTGCTATAATTTCTGCATTTTGAGATGATTCATTAAGAGGCGTTTTATTTCTTTATTTATTTAATTTGAATAACAGTAAGTTATCAGTATAAATAAATACGTTGTCTGTAAATTACTTGGTATGAAATATTTTTTATAAAGTCCACATCGTCATAAGAATATATCTTTTGTAATCTTAGGGAGGTTGTACCAATTGATACTGTTAAAATACTGTTTAAACAGCAAAGAAAATAAGCTTTCAACAAGTTTACGAGATTTGGATAGAGTAAATATAAGCTCTTGTAACTCAACAAGGACGTTTTTTGTTTTCAATAGCTCATTGCGTTTCATAGATTCTGAGAATTTCAACGTGTTCCCCTATGGTCAATACGATCATAGTATACAATTTTACTATGTTGGGTAATGTACTTAATAAGCTGAGAGGGCGTAGTTTTGGCATAGCAATTTTTACATCTTATCGAACAAGGTATCGTAATATTCCTTTTTTGACACATATAATAATTTATCAGGATGGGATGCTGAGGTTGGGAGTGTGATATCGGAGTTGAGATAGATAAGCAGAGTTTTATTTTTATGAGTTTGCACCCCTGTTTTTTGCTTTTTTAAAGTACATGCAATGGTTAGCTGACTTATAATTGTTCAACAAGGTGCTATATTTTTTTCCTTCACATTGAGATGCAATTCACTTGTGTCGTGAATTACACATTTATTGAAGTTATTATAAAAGGAGCAGCGAAAAGAGAAGGGCATTTGAATAAAAATGCTTCTTACAAGAGTTTACAAACTGATACATTCAAGAGGTTTTTTATAATAGATCTCGCCATACTGCCATTGCTTCTAAGACTTCTCCTAAATGAGCATGTTTTGCGATAACTGTTTCTGCGCCAGCTTCTGCAAGGGCATTAGAGTGACCAAGATAGCTATGTGATCCTCCCGTAAAGCCGATGACACGCATGCCTGCTGCTATGGCTGCGTGGACACCATGAATTGAATCTTCTATAACGATAGTGTTTTTGGGCTCTACTTGTAATTGTTGTGCGGCAAAAAGGAAAACATCAGGGGCCGGTTTCGTTCTTTTTGTTCCAACTTCAGGTGCTGAAAATATTTTACCTTCAAAAAGGTTATAGAGATCAACCGTGGTGAGCATCTCTTTTATATCTACGCTTTTTGCATTAGAGCAGATACAGTAGGGATAGCGTGTTTGAATAATTTCTACAGCTTCTCTTACATCATCGATAGCCCGTAATTCAGTTTTTATTTGTGTACGAAAAATATTAGTCATCTGATCTATGAGATGAGCAGAAATTGGTTTTTCTGTTTCCTGTTCAACGTGTTTAAGAATATCGCGAAAGATAAGCCCTGCAAAACGCTCACTCAATTCTTCGGGTGATATTTCATATCCTGTTTGTTTGAGCAATTGAGATCCAATTTTTGCTGCAAGATATTCAGAGTCGACGAGAACCCCGTCACAATCAAAAATAATAAGATCTATCTGAGGCATAAGATATTCCTTTACATGTTACGAGATGGACAACTTTCATAAAAACGATATTGAGAGGACCTTATTTCATAAAAATACGCTTTGAAAATGATTCTTAATTATTTTACGAAATAAAAGATATGGGAACAGGACATTGAAAAAAAGAAAAATAAGGTTTCATTCATATGAAAGTTTTTTTACTTAAAAAAACAATTATCAATTTTATAGAATTTTAACGATACGTTTACGCTATTTTGTAAATATAGATTGGTAATGCGGGCCTATAAACTATTTTGATTGATTATAGGGCAAATTCAGTTAATTTTGTTGGGTTTTTCATGACAGTTATTCAGCTTCAAAAAGATTTTCTTCGTACTCCCTCACAGATGCCATGGCGCAATAAAATTTTTAAAGGAGATTGTGTTTCCGTTCTAGAAAAACTGCCAAAACATTCGGTTGATATGATTTTTGCGGATCCACCCTATAATTTACAATTGGATGGAGCTTTATATCGTCCAGATCATTCGCTTGTTGATGCGGTTGATGATGCATGGGATCAGTTTGAGAGTTTTGCTGCTTATGATGCGTTTACCCGTGCATGGTTGCTTGCTTGTCGTCGTGTATTAAAGCCCAACGGAACACTTTGGGTTATCGGATCTTACCATAATATTTTTCGAGTTGGGACGGCATTACAAGATTTAGGTTTTTGGATGCTTAATGATATTATTTGGCGCAAAAATAATCCGATGCCTAATTTTCGAGGGCGACGTTTTCAAAATGCGCATGAGACGCTTATTTGGGCCGTGCGAGATCAAAAAGATAAAAAGTACACATTTAATTATGATGCCTTAAAAGCGGCAAATGAAGATCTACAAATGCGTTCAGATTGGCTTTTCCCTCTCTGCACTGGAGCTGAACGTTTAAAAGATGATTCAGGGCGTAAATTACATCCAACACAAAAACCGCAAGCATTATTAGCGCGTATTATTATGGCTTCTAGTAAACCTGGCGATGTTATTCTTGATCCGTTTTTTGGTTCGGGAACAACAGGGGCTGTTGCCAAGCTTTTAGGGCGTGATTTTGTTGGGATTGAACGCGAGCAAGATTACATTGATGCAGCATGTGAGAGAATTGCTGCGGTTAAACCTTTAGCGCAACCAGAACTAGCGATTTTGGATAGAAAAAAAGCAGAACCGCGCGTAGCATTCAACAGTTTGCTTGAAGCAGGTTTACTCTATCCCGGAGAAGTTCTTTATGATCGCAAGAAGCAAGTATCTGCTATTGTAAGAGCTGATGGTACGATTATGCATGGTGGTGAAGCGGGCTCAATTCACGCAATGGGAAGAAAAGCTCAAGATTCGCAGAGTTGTAATGGTTGGACTTTTTGGTATTATGAGGAAAATGGACGGTTGAAGTCCATAGATCATTTAAGAATGATCATACGTTCACAAATGTTAAAAACGGGTGTTGTATGAACTAAGCTGATTGCTTCATTCTATTGATCACTAATGTACCTGATCTTGATTGAGATCGAGGTGAAGGTGTTTTATGCCTTTCTTAGATGTTGTTTATTGACACACTAATCCCACTTGTAAGCGGCAAGCGAGTATTTTTTGCTTCTTGTAGAAGAAATTAAAATGAGAAACTTTCACTCTATGTTCTCATTTGAGTTTCAAAATAGTAAAATTTCAATATAATTTTGTGAAAATGAAAGACCAGAATTAAAAGGCTCATTCAGAAGTACAAAATTAAGTGCTTTTTTGAGATAATACGCACATCTGTAAAGTGTGTATGATATAATTGATTTATAAAGATAATTTAGCGTTATTCACATTGAGGTTTTCCCCGAATATCGTCAAATTTTCTTATTTCGGACCTGTTCCATATTGAATCAATGAAATTTACTTGCTTACATGTCATCAGCGGAGTTGGCGTGTGAATAAAAATTGTTAAAGAAAGAACTAAAAGTACTTTTTATGAACTGTTTCAAGTGCCAAGGGTTGTTGTAGGGGATTGGTAAATATAATGATGGTGCCGATTTGCTCCTTCATGAGCGAAAAAAGGATAGATCCTGAAATTTAAATCTAAGCTTTTCTATCCCTCCTTCATTCTTATTTGTAGAAAAAATTGGTTATTTCATTTTTTTAAATTTTTCAGATTAAGAAATGGTCGCTAGAGATACAAAAGTCTCCGTTAGAAAATATTTTTACGAATAGGAAAGATTATTTAAAACTGAAAGAATTGGGAAGCGCTACGGAAATGGCTTTTTTCATAACAGTAGGTAATGCTTCTTCGGCAAGATGTTGAATGTTACACCACCAACCATTTTCACAGTTCATTTCATGAACATCCTCGGTATAGTAAACATCGAGCTTTAGAGAAAAGTGAGTAAAAACATGCGTAATTTGTCCTTTGAATTGCCAATTAGCCGTAAAGGGTGCGTTTTGGAGCCCATTTTCGTTGTTTATGCCAATATTGTTAGGAATTTGGGTCATTCCACCAAGGAGTTTTTGCGTCTGTCGTTTTTCCAAATAAATTTGTCTCTTTTTATTAAGGACCACAAAAGCAATACCTGTTTTTGAAGGGCGTTCTTTTTTAGGGGCTTTGACTGGAAAAGATTCCGGTTGTTGCGTTTTTGCTGCTTTGCATAAACATTGCAGAGGACAGGTATAACAAGATGGTTTGCGTGGAGTACAAACTGTTGCTCCCAAATCCATCATTGCTTGAGCAAAGTCGCCAGGACGATTTAAAGCAGTAATTTTTTGTGTTTTTTCTTTAATTTCAACTTTTGCTTTTCGTAATATTGAAGTGATAGCAAAAAGGCGCGCTACCACACGTTCGACATTACCATCAACCACTGCTACAGGGTGGTTAAAAGCAATTGCAGCAATAGCTGCGGCAGTATAATCTCCAATGCCGGCTAGAGTTCGCAATTCTTTTACAGATTGTGGAAATTGTCCCGCGTAGTTTTCAACAAGCTGTTGCGCACATTTTTTAAGATTACGTGCGCGTGAATAATAACCAAGTCCAGCCCATGCTTTCATGATATCATCTTGTGAGGCTTTTGCTAAAGAGGAAAGATCAGGCCATAGTTTCAGAAACTTTTTAAAATAAGGCTTAACTGTTTCAACGGTTGTTTGTTGAAGCATGATTTCAGAAAGCCAAACTTGATAAGGATCAGGACGGATACCTTGTTTTTGCTTTTTGGGGGTAATCCGCCATGGGAGATGTCTGTGATTTTGATCGTACCAAGCAAGGAGGTGCGAAGAAATTTCATACATGATTGCTTTCAAGCATAGGGAGATATAAAATGCAAAAGAAAAAATTATTTATTTGGTAATTCATGTTTTTTTCTCTTTTATTGTCAAGGCTCTGGTGAGAAAAGGCTTTTTATTTTGTTGATACTCCATAGATTGAGGAGGCAATAATTTTTTAGATGAAACAAATAATTTTAATTTAGTAAGCGGTTGAACAATGATATAAAAATGAGAAAACAACTTAAAAAACGTATCTTTTATTCTCTTTCTGAGACGGTATACAAAATACTTGATCCAGTTTTACGCAAACGAACAGGGCTTAATGTAGCGCTTATAGAACATTGGCCACAAATTGCGGGCTATGATATCAGTGAATATACAATACCGCTTAAAATTATTTGGAAACGTCGTGCAGACCAAGATGAAGTTTTTCAACCAGCAACACTTGTTGTCGCATGTGAAGGATTTGCTGCGTTAAAATTGATGCATGAAACAGAGGAATTACTTCATAGAATTAACGGATTTTTTGGCTATATTGCTATTGATCGCATCAGGATTGAGCAAAGGAGTATGTCGGTTTTTATGAATCACTTGCCTCTAAAACCGCCTTTGAGTGAACAAGACAAAAAATGCGTGGAAAAAATGCTTGAAGGAATTGAAGATAAAAGCTTGCACCAAGCACTTTATAAACTTGGCTGTTGCATTTTCTTGGAAAAAAATAATAAATAGAAAGATATTTTATATATTTTTCTTTAATATATGAGAAAGCATTGGATTCCTATTCGTTAATAACAACAGAAAAGTATTATTTATGGTAAAATATCGTTCTTTTTTATCTTTCGGGATAATTTTTCTCTTCATAACGATTGTACAAAACAGTGTAACAGTTTCTTTAGCGCGTGATCTAAAACCAGTGGCAACTGTTGATATGGCAGAGCTTCTCCAATCGGGTAAAGTAAAGGATCGCTTTGAGGGAGAGGCGGATGCACCAGTCGTCATTGTTGAGTATGCTTCGTTGACATGTACCCATTGTGCGCATTTTTATGATGATATACTTCCCCAAATTCGTAAAAAATATATCAAAACAGGAAAAGTAAAACTTATTTTCCGTGATTATGCTTTTGATCCTCGGGCAACAGCAGGTTTTATGTTGGCACGGTGTGCACCAGAAGATCGCTATTTTCCTTTGATAGAAGTTTTATTTCAAAAACAAAATGAATGGGCTTTCGGAAAAGATGCTCTGACACCATTGAAAAAAATTGGCTTAATGGCTGGTTTTACAGATGAAAGTTTTACTGCGTGTTTGAAAAATCAGTCCATTTTAGATGAAGTAAATGCATCTTTTGAACGCGGTAAAGAGCTTGGTGTCACAGCAACACCTACTTTCTTTATTAATGGTAGTAAATATGAAGGTGCCATGAAAGTAGAAGATTTTTTTTCGGTGATTGATAGTTTTCTTAAAAACTGAATCTTAATTTTCCAGAAGATGGATAGTGATACTTTTGGTCATTATCTCTTTTGGAAGGATTATTATTATGCATTTATGAAGCGATATTTTTTGTTGAGTCAATTTTGAATCAAATCATTGCTTTTAAGTGAGCCTAGGTTGAATGATGTTTTGATGCTGATATGGGAGGATTTGTACAGTGAAAAAATGGGTTTATAGTTTTGGAGATGGAAAGGCAGAAGGAAGTGCAAGTGAGCGTAACCTTCTCGGAGGTAAAGGGGCTAATTTGGCAGAAATGAGTAATCTTGGTTTGCCCGTACCACCCGGATTTACGCTGACAACAGAAGTTTGTAATTTTTATTATGCCCATGACAAATCATATCCAGAAGAGCTACAGGAATCTGTTAAGCAAGCACTAAAACGCGTTGGTGAACAAACAGGACGTGAATTTGGGAGTGAGAAAAAGCCACTTTTGCTGTCTGTTCGTTCAGGGGCTAGAGCTTCTATGCCAGGGATGATGGATACAGTTCTTAACCTTGGCATGAATGATGAGACTGTAAAAGCCATTGCTTTACAAGCTAATAATGAACGTTTTGCTTATGATAGTTATCGGCGTTTTATCCAAATGTATTCTAACGTTGTTTTGGGGTTAGATCATTCGTATTTTGAAGAGATTCTTGATGAAGCAAAAGTACGCAATGGTTACACTATTGATACAGAAATGACAGCAGATGATTGGAAGAATGTTATTATTTCTTATAAAGCCTATGTTGAAGAAAAATTAGGAACCCCTTTTCCACAAGATCCTGAACAGCAGTTATGGGGAGCAATTGGGGCCGTTTTTTCAAGTTGGATGACAGCACGTGCAGTTACTTATCGCCGTTTACATAGTATTCCGGAAAGTTGGGGAACGGCAGTTAATGTGCAAGCTATGGTTTTTGGCAACATGGGTGAAGATTCGGCAACCGGTGTTGCTTTTACACGCAATCCATCGACGGGGAAAAAAGAACTTTATGGTGAATTTTTAGTTAATGCGCAAGGGGAAGATGTTGTGGCGGGTATTCGAACGCCTCAAAATATTACAGAAAATGCACGTATTGTTGCTGGTTCAAATAGACCTTCGTTAGAAAAAATCATGCCTGAGGCTTTTTCGAAATTATGTCAGATTGCGCAGAAGCTTGAGCAGCATTATCGGGATATGCAAGATCTCGAATTTACCATTGAAAAAGGTAAATTATGGATGCTTCAGACTCGTTCAGGAAAACGTACGGCTCGTGCGGCTCTCAAGATGGCAATTGAAATGGTTGAGGAGGGGTTAATAAACCGTGAAGAGGCTGTGATGCGTATTGATGCAAAGTCGCTGGACCAACTTTTGCATCCAACACTTGATCCCAAAGCAGAACGTTTTGTTATAGGACGTGGTTTACCTGCTTCTCCTGGAGCTGCAACTGGTGAAATTGTTTTTACTTCAGAAGAGGCAGAAACTCTGTCGGCGGAAGGTCGTAAAGTTATTTTGGTCCGTGTAGAAACAAGCCCAGAAGATATTCATGGTATGCATGCTGCAGAGGGAATTTTAACAACGCGTGGCGGTATGACAAGTCACGCTGCTGTTGTTGCGCGGGGGATGGGAAAACCATGTATTTCTGGTGCTGGCAGTGTGCGGATTGATCATAACACAAATACGCTGTTTGCTTCAGGAGAAAGCTTTAAAAAAGGTGATATTATCACAATTGATGGTGGAAGTGGAGAAATTTTCAAAGGGAAAGTTGCAATGTTGCAACCTCAGCTTTGCGGAGACTTTGCAAAATTAATGGAATGGGCTGATGGGATGCGGCGTCTCAAAGTTCGCGCTAATGCTGATACACCATCTGATGCCCGTATGGGACGCTCTTTCGGGGCTGAGGGTATAGGTCTTTGCCGTACGGAGCATATGTTTTTTTCTGATGAACGTATTGTTGCCATGCGTGAAATGATTTTAAGTCATGATGAAAGAGGTCGTCGTAAAGCACTAGATAAGCTTTTGCCAATGCAGCGTTCAGATTTTGGTGAATTATTTGAAATTATGTGTGGTTTACCTGTTACTATCCGCTTGCTAGATCCACCATTACACGAATTTTTGCCTAAAACGAAAGCAGAAATTCTTGATGTTGCAACAGCTATGGGTGTTTCTGCTGAAGTGCTTGCTGAACGCGCCCAGCAGTTGCATGAATTTAATCCTATGCTTGGATTACGAGGATGCCGTTTAGCTATTACTTATCCTGAAATTGCAGAAATGCAAGCGCGGGCGATTTTTGAAGCAGCAGTAGAAGCTGCTCAAAAATCTGGATCTCCTGTTATACTTGAAATTATGGTGCCACTGGTTGCGCTTAAATCTGAACTTGATTTTGTAAAAGCGCGTATTGATCAGGTTGCTGAGGAAGTGATGAAAGAAAAGGGAGGCACTATTCAATATATAGTTGGGACGATGATTGAGCTTCCAAGGGCGGCGCTTCGAGCAGATGAAATTGCTGAAACTGCTGATTTTTTTTCATTTGGAACAAACGATTTGACACAAACTACTTTTGGGATTTCTCGTGATGATGCTGCTCCTTTTTTGGCAACCTATTTTCAAAAAGGTCTTTTAGAGCAAGATCCTTTCGTGTCTATTGACCGTGATGGAGTAGGGGAACTTATTACCATTGCTGCACAGCGTGGACGCTCAAAGCGTGCAAAAATAAAATTGGGAATTTGCGGTGAACATGGAGGCGATCCTGCCTCTATTGCTTTATGCGAAGAAAATAACCTAGATTATGTTTCATGTTCTCCTTTTCGAGTACCAATTGCTCGTTTAGCAGCAGCCCAAGCCGCAATAGCAAAAAGGATATAATGGGTTAATATTTTTTGTTGTATAGTTATTACTGAAATAAATTGTTATATATTCTTTTATTTTCTGTAATAAAGAGAATAAAAATGCTTCTAAAATGCAAGATAAGTTATGTTACGTGAGAAAGTGTTTTTTTTAGAGGTTTATGAGAGAAAATATAAAGCAGGATAGACAAAGATGTATTATTAATACGCTTTATTGACGAACCTCTTGATAGAGAGAAACGTGTTATTGTGCAGTCAATTTACGCGGTTGCTTTTTATAGGGAATGAGCTCCTCACGCAAAATAGAACGCTCCAAACAAATGTATTTTTTTGCACATCATGCTGTTTTAGATAGACATCTCTTAGTGGATGCCCCATTTCACATTGACATTCGTGGAATGGGGATTATGTAAAATTCCCCGTAAGTTTATAAAAATCTTTCCAAACTATATAAACTCTACTATGCGCTATCATCTTTACATTTATGAAGGAATATCAAAGTTATACAATATATTGATTTATAATGATAATTTTTTATTTCCTCTATTGGACGAAAGCTGTAAATATTATAAGATTTTCTCATTTCAACGTCTTTTATAATGAATCAATCAAAACCATGTTTTTTGCATGTTACAGGTGGGATGAGCGTCTGTGGGTAAAAAATAAAGCAAGGATATGCTTCTTATGAATCGTCTCAAGTATCAAGAGTTGTTACAAATTGAAGGTAGATACAGTGTGTAATGGTGCCGGCTTGCTTCTTCACAAGTGTAAAGATGATAGCGCACATAGTGGGGGGCTGCTGTTATTATTCACGGGCGTTGTTGTGAAATGGGCTTGGGTGCTTTAAGAGATGTTTTTTAAGAAAGCCCGTAAATGGCAATCCAAGTATATTCCGTTTTGGACATTTTGTTTTACGTGAGGGGGCGTGAGCGCAAAAAGACACGTGATAAATAAAAGCATGAGGGAATAGGTGATCTCCCTTATCTTACAGCCATTGCTTTAGATGTCTTTGAAAGGCGTAAAGCTGAATTAAAAGGAAATGGCAAAGATGAAAACTGGTTTCTACCTTAAAATTTCATATTCTTCCCAAATTAGGCTGTCTCCCTGTTTTAAGAGATTATAGCAAACAGAGATGCGCAATATCCTTGTCTCCATTTGGCATATAAAAGCTATAACAGCTGAGAGAAATACTAAACTGTCTTAACATTTGTTTCAAACATACTGCTGCATTAGGTTTGGATGTTGATTTATAGGAAATACCAAAAGCACACGCTTTCTTAGGAAACAATGTCATAAAACACAAAACTTTCCAGCAATAGATTGGAGAGAAGTGCCGGTTTTTTTATCAGACACTTTGCAAAACAACAACCATAACACAACTAGCTTTACGTCTACTTATCCTTACAGGTGTTTACACAAATTCTTTGCGTCATATTTATAGAGATCAAATGGACGATAATATATGGACAATTCGGCGCTCGAGAATATGAAAGGTTTATGTGATACTATAAAAAATTCCGTGTCCTTTTATCATCAGAAGCAATAAAAATGCTAGAACAAACGCGTTTGCTATTTTGCAATATTTCTTTTTACTGCAATCAGTTATGTTTTTTTTTCAGCAAATTGTATGGTTCAACATGAAATGTGAAAGAAAGCCATTTTGGTTGATTGAATATAAGAGGGCTTGAGATGAAGGAATGTTTGAGGAGAGCATTAAACAAGCGAAAGATGAATTATCATTATAAATTAAGAGATTATTTTTATAGTGTAGATGATTAGCTTCAATTTAATAAACCAATTTCACGCATTTTCATTAAAATTGTGTGATTAATTTTACCGGTTACAGGAAGATCAAACATTTTTTGAAACTGTTTTAAGGCTTCTATCGTCTTTTGATCTTCTATTCCTGTGACAATAACCTCCTCATTCCCAAAAATGTGTAAAGCTTTTTGCACTTGTATAATATCTTCGACAGAAGGCTCTAAAATAGCTTCTTTTAAGTGTGTCATATTGTTTGTATTGTTTGTTTCTATTTCGCTCTGCTTAATTAATATCGCAATTTCATCTGTTGCGGGATCAGATAGAAAATTCTTTTGCATTCTCTGAGAAGTTTGCTGTTTCCATAAAGTGATGGCTCGGCGTGTTTTAGGTCCTTCCAGTCCATCTAATGGTCCATCATAAAGTCCTAATTTTGCTAGTTCTTTTTGCTTTTCCAGCATGCTTGCTGATTGAGGGGGTAAAGGTGAATTTGTGTGGTTATGACTTTGAGAATGTACAGAAGTTACACCAGAGAGTTCTAGTGATTTTTCTTCTTTTTCCGATAAAGTAGAGCCCTTACCTATACTTTGAACAGAGGAAAATTTCATTTGAGTTAAAATATTTTGATGCGTTGTCATTTGTGAAAATAAAGCATTAAATGAAATAAATAAAAAACTAATGCTAAAAAGAAGAGATCCAACAAAAAATAAAGTATTTTTTCGTGTATAGAAATAAAGAGTTTTTGTACTCCAAAAAACAAAATGAAAAATTATAAGAATAAGTGTTATAACAACACTACTATAGTATTTACGGTGTTTTACAGTTTTTTTTCGGGATTTCTTTCGTTTTGTTGTCATTACTTTTATTTTCAGTTGCCTTTATTCTTCACAAAGAAACGAATATAAATTAGGAAACGAATATGAATTAGTTTTTACTTTCAGCCAGAGAGAAGTGCATTAACATTATTGCTTTTTCCTTTCAAACTCCTAAAATGAGCAGTTTCATTATATCAATTTATAAGTTGATAAATCAACAAGAGTTCTTATCAATTTTTATTCATTTCATTTTTTACAAATCTTTAATATGTACAGAGAGAGCACCAAATGATTAGCATTCAAGATCATTTTGGTGTTTGCAAACTGTATTATCAACATATAAATATCTAAACAATAATGCCACGTTATTCTTCATTTTTGAGCATATGTTTGCCTATTGTATAAAATAAAATTGAAAATACTTGCCTATAACGCTAAAAGGACGGCAATAATTATCTATTCTTTATAATTTACATATAAATGATTACTTATCCATAAACGATTTGGTAAGAATAATTATCTCTTAATATGATTATATTTTGGTATAAGTTCCTTCTATTCAATAATTTTCATAAGTATCAATTAAATTGATGTTTACAATGTTATAGAAAAAACTTGTTTGAGATGTAATCATAAGAGATGCTGATCATTTTCATAACATTCCAGTAAAAATTTTATAGATAATATAAATATTTTATCGACACGAGAGTCAGAATAACAGAGTTTGACTCTTTTTAGCCTTTTCAACTAAGCTAAGATGGTGAACTATTATTTAAAATAAGTATGTACACAATATGGAAAAGAAATAGGACTCTGTGTTTAATTCTTATCTTATCGGTACACTTTTTTGTGAAATAAAAGGTTGCAAATGTAGGTTGTATCCCTTACCTCTTATGCATAATCGTGATTATATTTCGTATTTTTATCATAGTATGTTCATTAATATGATCAGCCTATGGGTGTATAATTTGGATGTTATTTTAGCGAATAGACAATGTATATTTTATACAGCGGGATTGTGCCATATTTATAAAAGAGCCAATGATATAGATCCAATAAATAAATACTCAACTTTATAAAAAGCACATTTTATAAAGTTTTTATAAAGAAACAGTTTATAAAATGCTTCTTTTATTGTATTTACCACTACGGTACATTGATTGCCCATGATACGTTTTTTAATCAAATTATCATTTTTTTTATTTTTTATTTTTGTCATTATTTCATTTTTTGTAGCAAATCCAAGCGGTAACCATTTTTCTGGTCCCAAAAATAATGAGACAATAACGAGCGATGTGATTACTGCTTTTAAGGAAGCTTTAAATGACTTAGGAGCATTTTGTGACCGTAATATAGAAACCTGCAAAGTAGGAAAATCCTTTTTAAGTTCACTTGGCGAACGCGCATATTACGGTGCAAGAGCAGCTTATGAATATCTAGGGAATATATTAGGGAACAAAAAATAATATCAGGGACTTCCCCTAATGTTTCTTGCAAAATCGAAAGACAATAGTTCTTACAAAACCATACAATGTTATCTTGAAATAAGGATTTTTAACGTTCTTCGCGTTATTTATGTTAGGAAAAATAAATATTTATTTTTATTAAGTGTATTTAAGAATGATTATTTCAAACGAAACAGGACTAAAATAATGGCGGAAACAATCGGTAATATTATAGAGAACTTTTCGCTTTTGGATAATTGGGAAGATCGTTATCGTTATGTCATTGAGCTTGGCCATGAATTGCCACCTTTTCCGGAAAGCGCTCGAAACGATGCTCACAAAGTTCCTGGTTGTGTTAGCCAAGTGTGGCTTTTATCTTCACGTAATAACTCAGAAGATCCAATATTGACGTTTCAAGGTGATTCCGATGCTCATATTGTACGTGGGCTCATTTATATACTTCTTGCTTTTTATTCAGGCAAAAAAGCTTCTGAAATTCGCAATTCCGATGCTCAAGAGCTCTTTGAAAAACTTGGTTTAAATGAAAATCTTACACCACAACGATCAAATGGTCTGAAATCAATGATTAAACGGATTCGTAACGAAAGCTATATGTAATCCCCTTGGTAGAAATTGCTATATATACAAAAGCTTCACACAAAACATATATACTATAATCAACTTTATACACGAAACCATTTTTTCGCAAAATAAGATTATTTAGTTTTTTTCCGTTTGCTTTTGCGTCCAAGACCCATTTCTTTGGCCAAAGCCGATCGTGTTTTTGCATAATTAGGCGCTACCATAGGATAAGAACTATCTAACTGCCATTTTTCACGATATTCCTCTGGCAACATTCCATAATGTGTCATGAGATGACGCTTTAGAGATTTAAACTTCTTTCCATCTTCAAGGCAAATGAGATAATCAGGAAATACTGAACGCTTTGGATTAACGGCAGGCCTTTGTTTTTCAACTTCGACTTCTGTTAACTCTAGATTCCCTGCTTTACGAAAAGCAGCATGGACATCAGCAATTAAACTTGGCACTTCAGTCGGTCGAATAGAATTATTACTCACGTAGGCAGCAACAATATCAGCAACCAATGTAATAACTAAATTGCTTTCAGTCTCTAAGACTGCACGATGTTCCATTCTTGTTTCCTTTAATTTAAAATTGAGTAATTCAAAATCGAGATATAGTGCATATACTCATGATATAAAGATCTCATGCACATGAGTTTCATATTGTACAAAAATCTTTTTTGTCAATTCAATTATTCTATAAAATTGCCAAAACACAAAAAAATCAAATAAATACCCATTTTTTGTCATAATATACAATAAGAAAAACGAAATTATTACATGCTAAAATATATTTTTATCCTATAACATATCATACATAATATATAATACATCACAACTATAAAAAAATATAGGATAAAATTTATTTAATTTTTTTTGAGAACGTAAAAATAAAATTACTAATTATAAAAATATAATATATAAATTATTATTTTTTGTTTTGAATACTTATAATTTAGTAAGTTTATATTTAATAGGTTTCAAATTTATTTTTATTATTTATATTTATAAAATTTAATAATAAAAAACACACTATATTATAAATATGACATAATGTCATTATTTATAATATAAAACTATTCATTAAAAGGACATAGGATATTTTTATTGTTTATACAGTAATAATAATACTTTATATATATTTATTCCTTTCTGTAAAATTATGCGATTATACTGTTTCAAAAAAAATCAATTCTTTTTCTCATAGTTTAATTGTTTTACCAGTCACTTTCATTATAAAAGTGGTATTATATCTTTAGAAAACAATAGCTGTGATATGTAATGAACAGAAAGGTATTAATTTTAAAAATTATCATGGCGCTATTTTTGCAAGTGAATAGAACTTATAGATTTTTACACTTGCATCAACAACTGTGATTCTAACATATAAACGAAGCTGTTAACATATTTTAATATAGGATTGTGTATGACTCGCACTTTTACAATTCCTCCCAAAGCATCCAGAATCACTCATAAGGAAATATATCATGGTATTTTTCGTGATGATCCCTATCATTGGCTACGTGCGTCTAACTGGCAAGATGTTTTTAAAGATCCTAACTGTCTAGATCCCAATATTCGACATTATCTTGAAAAAGAAAATGCTTATCAATCAGCTCAAATGGCTGATACAAAACCATTACGAGATTTGCTTTTTACCGAAATGAAAAACAGGATCCAAGAGAATGATAGTTCTGTCCCTATAAAACATGGTCCTTTTGCATACGGATTCTCTTATGTTACCGGAGGTCAACAACCACATTATTTTCGGACACCAAGGAATGGCGGAGAAAAAAACGTGTACCTTAATGGTGATGTCTTGGCAGAAGGCAAAGAATATTTCAAATTTGGTTCAGTTCAAGAATCTCCTGACCATACACACGTGGTATGGACCTATGATGACAAAGGATCAGAATTCTATACAGCTAAAATTCGTAATTTTGAGACATTGTCTGACTGTATGGACACAATTACTGATACATCTGGTCAAATTGTATGGGATGCTAGATCTGAAGGTTTTTTCTATACTAAGATGGATAAAAACCACCGACCTTCAGAGCTCTATTATCACCAATTAAACACAAATCAATCACAAGATAAGCTTATTTTTCGTGAAGACAATCCAGGTTTCTTCTTAGATGTAAGCGGTTCTAAGCTTAATGATGTTATTTATATTAATATTCATGATCATGAAACATCCGAGATATGGTTAATTCCTGCTGAGGCGCCTTTTACTATTCCCCAATGTGTACGGAAACGACAAAAAGGTATTGAATATTCACTTACAGAAGGCGGTGATGTCTTTTATATTCTGACCAATTTAGATAATGCAAAAGATTTCAAAATTATGGTAGCGCCATATACATCTCCACAATCAGAAAATTGGTCTGAGTTTGTCCCACATCAGCTTGGGTGCCTCATATTATCCCATGATGCTTATCAAGATTTTCTTGTCTGGATCGAACGTTTTGAGGGGCTTCCACGTATAAAAGTAATGGAACGTACCACTGAACAAGTTAATTCCATTGCTTTTACTGAAGAGGCTTATTCTTTAGGTCTACAAGGGGCTGCAGAATATAACAGTCCAACTATTCGTTTTTCCTATTCGTCTATGACAACACCTGATCAAGTGTTTGATTATGAGATGAAAAGTCGTAAACGAATGCTTTTAAAAACGCAAATAATTCCCTCTGGGCATAATAAAGATGCGTATGTAACACGACGTATTACAGCAATAGCAGATGATGGGGAGAAGATTCCTATTTCACTTTTTTATCACAAAAACACTTCCCTTGATGGTAGTGCGCCTTGTCTGCTTTACGGTTATGGTGCTTATGGGATCTCTATTCCTGCCAGTTTCAATAGTAATGTACTTTCTCTAGTAAACAGAGGTTTTATTTACGCGATTGCTCATATTCGCGGAGGAAAAGAAAAGGGAGTAGAATGGTATGAGAAAGGAAAACATCTCTTTAAGCACAATACATTTACAGATTTTATTGCTTGTGGGCGTTATCTTGTAAAAAATAAATTCACTTCTCACGACCGGCTGATTGCTCATGGTGGTTCAGCAGGGGGGATGTTGATGGGAGCCATTGCCAATATAGCTCCACAGGATTTTGCTGGAATCGTAGCGAATGTGCCTTTTGTTGATGTCTTAGCAACAATGTTAGATGCTTCATTGCCACTCACACCTCCAGAATGGGCCGAATGGGGGAATCCTCTTGAATCAGAAGAAGATTATAAGCTTATTGCTTCCTATTCTCCCTACGATAATGTCAAAGCTCAAAACTATCCCCCTATACTTGTGATGGCAGGATTAACAGATCCTCGTGTGACTTACTGGGAGCCTGCAAAATGGGTGGCAAAACTACGAGACCTAAAAACAGACGATAATGCAATTTTATTACGTATTAATATGGATTCAGGGCACGCTGGTGCAGCTGGACGTTTTTCAAAGCTAGAAGAAGTTGCCTACATTTATGCATATATTCTAAAGATAGCAGGAAAAGACTTTTGCTAATCCATAATATCTCTGTATGAAAGTCTCCGATAATTTATTGGATTATAGGGACTTTCATACACTAAAAAATTATCTAGATAGCTTAAAGTTCACATTCTTCATAAAGTTTCAAAACATAGTCCCAATTAATTAAATGGTCTACAAAGGATTCGAGGTACTTCGGTCGAGTATTGCGATAATCAATGTAATAGGAATGTTCCCACACATCGACACCCAAAATAGGTCGAGCATTGTGAATTAAGGGATTTTCGCCATTAGGCGTTTTCATAATTTCAAGCTTGCCGTCTTTAACAGCAACCCACGCCCATCCAGAACCAAATTGGGCACTAGCAGCAGCAATAAAATCAGCGCGGAATTTGTCGTAACCACCTAGATCAGCGTCAATAGCTTTTGCTAACTTTTCAGGAAGTTTTTGGCCACCACCATCTTTTTTCATCCAAAGCCAAAAGTGGTTATGATTGTAATACTGTGCTGCATTATTAAACAAACCAATATTTTTTCCAAAACTTTTTTTAACAATATCTTCAAGGCTTTCATTTTCTAAGCCTAACTCTTTCACAAAATTATTGGTGTTGTTAAGATAAGCGAGGTGATGCTTATCATGATGATATTCAAGCGTTTCGCGTGACATATAAGGTGAAAGGGCATCGTAATCATAAGGCAACGGGGGCAATTCAAAAGCCATTTAAAAATCTCCTCGATTCTAATTGTTAAGCTTATTTCATAAGTCTAATTTGCCATTTACCGAATTTAAAAGCAAATGTTGAATACCTATTTGTATGAAATTAATTTTAATGTCTCTCTTTTTGTAAAAGAGGCTTTTAGGAAATGCATGCTCATCAATCCAAAAGGGCATTAGTCTATATAAAGATTTCTTCTGAAGATTTTTTACATCTATGAATGGGTAAAAAATATCATTATCTTTTGAATAAAAAGTAAATGGAAACAGCTATTATTTCTTGTTTTTAATTTTTGCAAAACTCTTCTAACCTATAGGTGTATCATAGTGTTTTCAACAGAATATTAAATGTTATTTTTCAATGTACTTGATTTCATTTTATGGCGCTACCCATGGATAATATAATGTAAAAGCCAGTGGATATTACCATCTTTACGCTTAATAAAAGAGCACAGCAGCACTAATACACACTGTACCGGTCCCCAATGGTGACAGCTTTTATCTTAGTTAAGCAAGATGAGATTTTAGTATATCAAGAAAAGTAAATCATATGCAAATTTATTAGATACATGAGTAAACTAAAAGATTTTCTGTTCCTAGGACATCAATACAAAGAGCAAAATAATTGGTGGATAAATAGTTTCTACTTGTGTTAAAAGCACAACCGTATATCAGTTTCTGCTACGAATTTGTATCGATGCAATGTCATACAAGACTCAGAAATTTTATGATAAAAAAGTAAGGTCTTTGATTTTCAGATATTGCGTCCAATCACAGGAATCGCTATAAGGTGCAAGAATCGCTATAAAGCGTGTTTTTTGGGGTATAGCCAAGCGGTAAGGCACCGGTTTTTGGTACCGGCATTCCCTGGTTCGAATCCAGGTACCCCAGCCAATTCTAGTGAAATTAGTTAATCAAATTTCAGCTTGAGAGTGGATTACCCCCTTAACCGTCTGTTGCTATTCGTAGCAAGTCTTGTAAGCTGAAAAATACCCATTTGTAGCGGGTTAGCTCTAAATATGGTAAGGTTTTCTTTTACTATAGCTATCGCTCAAAGAGCTCTTTTAAAGGATTCTTTTCTATAAGAGGGGGGGCAATGGTTTATCCGCGCTTGCTTTAGAAAAACTATTTGGTTGGATTTTGTACTCTATAGCAACACCAGCGGGTGATTTTCCGTATTCCACCATCTTCATTCCGCCGAACAGCGTAGCAATAATGCTGATTAGGAAACACATGCCGCTGCATGTCACGTACCATACCAGCAGCATGTCCATAGGGTGCTACACAATCAATAAACCACATATATTCTCCGCCTTGCCAATCCGCATCGGACAAAAGCTCTCCCTTTTCAAGCATAGATTGATGATTTTTTTCATCTAAAAAAGCCCAAGTGATAAAGGCGCAAAATTCTCCACGTTCATTTTTATAGAGTTTATATTGCCCAGTTTGTAAAGCTGGTCCTAAATTTCGTTCGATATCCCAGATTCGCCAGCAGCGGTATAAGGGAGATGTAAGCATTAAAACAATCATGGCACCCAAAGCCGTAAGAGGATCTATGAGTGATGGTGATGAATTTTCATTTACAGACATTATCTTTCCTTTAGGGATTGTTCTAAAATTTTGGTGATAGGTTCAAAGAAATAAGAAATGAGACGCCGTTTTGAGGTAATGACATCCGTTGTCACAGTCATGCCAGGGATAAATTTAAGTTGTTTGTTATTCAAAGTGATATGATCTTGGTCAATTTTGATTAAAACAGCATAGACACCATTAATTTCTTTATTATAGCGTGCTGTAGCGCCTACATTAACGACTGTACCGTGGATAACGCCGAAACGTTCAGGTGGAAAGGCAGAAAATTTGATGTAAACACGTTGGCCCTTTTCTAAAAAACCAATATCTCGATTATCAAAAAACGCTTCAACAATGAGACCGCCCGCACCAGGGACAATACGCATGAGCGTTTTACCAGCTTCTACAAAGCCGCCCAAAGTATGAATACTTAAATCATCGATACGTCCATCAACAGGTGCATAAAGTGATAAGTGGTCAAGATGGTATTGAGTGCTATCAAGCTTTGCTTTTAATCCTTGAAGATTCAGTTCTGTTTCACGCGAAAGTTGGCGATAGCGGGCGATTTCATCGGAAATGAGACTTTGCCGTTGTTGGCGGAGGGTGTTTATTTCGGCAGCATTTTCTTCCAAACGTCTTTGATTGGTTAAAATTTCATGCTCGACATTTTTAAAGTCATGTAAACGCTCTAAATAAACCGCTTGGCTAATGACTTTTGTTTCCATTAGGCTTTTTGCAGCTTTTAATTTTCCTTGGCTTAATTGACGATCATCTTCCAACCTATCTAATTGCGCATGTTGTGTTGCGCCGCTGCGCTCGACGCGGTCCGCTTGTGCTTTTAGCGCTCTTAATTTATCTTGGAGAGATTGAAGGGCAGCGCTAATGAGTTTTTCCCCTTCTATTCTTGCAGTCTGATTGCCAGAAGGAGGAACTGGCAGATAGGCAAGCCCTTTGGTCACAAAATCTTCATCCAAAGGATCACTTTCATGCAAAGCTGTTAAAATAGCTGTTGCAATTTGTGCTTGAAGGGTTTGTTGCGCGATATCTGCTTGAACACGTGCACACTCATTGAGGGCTTCACGAGGATCTAATTGAATAAGAAGATCGCCTTGATGAACAAATTGCCCTTCTTTTACAAGGATTTTCTCAATGCGTCCTGTATTTTGCGCTTGGACCAGCTGAACGTAAGCGGTGGGAATAACACTTCCTTGCCCCCGTGCAACAATCTCTGTTTTTGCGATAAAGCTGCCGATTACAATAAAGAGAAATAAGGTGACCAAAACAGCAATCACCATATGAAGCGTTGGTGACAAAGGGCGCAAATAGGGAGCTTTATCTGCCATTTTTTGCCTCCAAATCAGTAAAGTTTAAGACGGTTGCATGCTGAGGAAAGAGGTCACTTTTGTGGGTAATAACAAGAACAATACGTTCTTGCGAAAGTTTATATAAATGCTCAACAATTTGTGCACTGACAGTGTCATCCAATGCGGAAGTAGGTTCATCCAAAATAAGCAGGCTTGGGTTTATCAGAAAGAAACAAGCCAAAGCTAAGCGTTGGCGCTGACCACCGGATAAAAAACCACCTTGCTCTCCTACTTGAGTATTAAGTCCTAAAGGCAACTGAGCAATTAAATCATGGCAAGCACTAACATATAGTGCAGCGTCGATTTCATCTTTAGTGGCATCTGGTTTAGCAAGAAGCATATTCTCAAGAATGGTTCCGGAAAAAAGGCAAGGATTTTGAGGAAAATACGCGATTGTTTCACGCACGCTACGGACATCAAAATTCTGTAAAGGTTGGGCATTAATCAATATCTTCCCGCTTGTTGGGGGATAGAGCCCACAAAGGAGCTTCGCCAAGGTTGTTTTTCCGCACCCTGAAGGACCAAGTAACATAATTGGTTGCCCAGGTTGTAAACAGACATCAAGATGATTGATAATGGACTTATCTCCATAAGAAAAACAGAGATCGTTGGCTTCAAGATGAGGAGGAGCGCTGAGTTGAAGAGGCGACTTTTCTTCTTCCCATTCTGAAGGGGAGTTAAGAATATCGCCCAAACGAAGACGAGAGATTTTCAAATGCTGCCATTCTTCCCATAGGGATGCAAGGCTTAAGATAGGACCAGAAACATTTCCAGCGAGGAGATGAAAGGCAATAAGTTGCCCTAGCGTAATCTGGGTTTGAAGAACTGCCTGAGCACCAAAAAAGATAATAAAAATAGTGAAAAGATCACCAAAAATATGACTCATGGCTCCATTGAGAAGATGCAATTTACTGGTTGTAAGGCTTTGATCTAAACTACGGGCTAAAGTTTCTTGCATGCGTATTGTATGGGCTGGCTCCTTTACATGCGCTTTTATGGCTTCAAGATTGGTAAAACTTTCAATGAGGCGCGATTGATGGGCAGCTTGCAGAGTGAAAGCACGGCGTAATTGGCGGCGCAAGAAGGGACCGACTAGCGCTAAAGAGCCCATTTGCAAGGGTAAAACAATAAGGACAATAAAGGTCAGTTTCGGACTAATGGAAAAGAGTGCCGCAAGATAAATGATTGCGAACAGAACATTTAGAACAGTTGTGGCGATGGTTCCTGTTAGAAAACCGCGAATTGTATCAACCTCTCCGATTCGCGTGAACAGTTCCCCCACTTGCCAAGTGCGTAAAGTGGGCAAAGAAAGACTTAAAAGATGGGTGTAAATGCGCCGTCCAAATTCTAGCGTAAGCCGATTGGCTAAATAAGCTCCTAAGTAGCCAGATAGAGTGCTAAGAGCCGTGCTAAACAGCATGATAGCAACCATCAAGACAACGATAGCATAGAGACTTTCAATACGTTGAAAAGGGAGAATACGGTCGATAATCGCTTGAAAAATAAAAGGATTCACCAAGCCCAGCAAACGCAAAACAACAGCAACGCAACTGAGTTCGATGACATAATAGATATATTTCTTTGTTGTTCTTGTAAACCAAGAGAATGATACTAGTTTTTCTTGTGAATGACTCATTTGAATTTATGATTTTGTTTAAGAGAAAGAGCGATTGATGTCGCATATTTAAACAGTATTGTAAATACATTATGTTTATATTATAATATGCATTTTTCATATTATAATATAAACATAATGTATTTATTGTTTATACAGTATTTTTATTATTATTTTTACAAATTATGTTTGACTTATTATAAAATGAACAATAATGAATTTTCCACTGTATCGTTGTGATGCAGTTATTTTTAACAATAATTAAAGAGGTTTTATATGTTTCGTTCATTTGGTTCTAGTTTTTCTAATGGTTGGTCTCATGTTTCATCAATGAATTTTTCAAGCAGTGGATCACGACCTGGGTGTACTGTTGGAGATTATCTCTCAGCAGGATTTTCAATGGGACATAGGGGACATGATATGGGAGTGGTAATTGGTGGAGTTATGGGGGGGGTAACTGGAGGACCAATAGGCGCTGCGGAAGGTTTATGGTTAGGAGGAAGAGTTGGCTCTGGAGTAGGATTTGCCACAGGTATAGGAAATACACTCTATGGATGTTATCGCTAATATAAAAATTAGCAGATATTTCTAAAATGAACAAGCTTGTAGGCATAATTATGTGTCTACAAACTTGACAGGAAGGTTTAGGTGCATAATTTTACAAAATTATATATTTAATTTGGATTTTTTTATGAATGAGCTTATTAGTATTATTGTAGAATTATTATTTTCTATAGGTGCTTTATTTATATTTTTCTATACATTGTTTTCATATTATAAATCTAAAGGTTATAGTAAAAAAGAAATTTGGAAAAAAATTTTGTTAAGAATATTTTTGTTCTTTATATTATTTTCTATAATATTTTTTATTTATATACGTTATTTCTATGAACAATGATTATTCATTATTGATTTATAATTATAGATTAATTTGGAAATTTTATTTGTTATCTATATTTTTAATATATTTTATGAATTGTTTTTTGCATTTTTTGTTTAATTATATTTATTTAAATTGTATTATATATCTAAGGTATGTAATGAAAAAAAATATTAAAATTAAATCATTAATTAAGAATAAATTCGTTTTTTATATTATTTTACTTTATTAACTTTTGTATGATATAATATATGTTAATGTTTATTGTTTTTATATATATTTAATTTGGATTTTTTATGAGTGATATTATTCGTATTATTGCAGAATTATTATCTTCTACATGTTCTTTCTTTATATTTTTCTATGCAATGTTTTTACGGTATAAATTTAAAGGTTATAGTAACAAAGAAATTGTGAAAAAAATGTTTTTAAGCACATTTTTGTTCATTATATTTGTTATATTACTTTCTATAACAGTTTTTATTTGTATACGTTATTTATATGAAAAATGATTATTTATTATCTTTATATAATAATGTTTTTGATATTTTATTTTCAATATTTATTTTATATTTTCATTAATTTATAGATACAGTGGTGACAGTTAGAAAAATAGTATAAAGGAAGCAATTAAGACATTTAGTGGGTTCTTTTTGTTATTTTTGGCGTTTTGTTTTATTTATGTTGCGTTTAAATATATTAGATATTAGTATTTATATTTAAATTATGTTTGATAAAAAATTATTTTCATTTAAATAAGTTTCTATTATTTGTAATAATATATATTTTTTTATTATTATGAAATTTATTTATAAAATTGAAATAATCATTTATTGTAAAATACAGATGAATTTATGTGTATTTTATTATTGATTTTTTCTGTAACTATATTACATATGCATCATATTTTATGATAAATGTATTTCATTTTTCTTGATGAAGATATATTTTTCTATTTTCATTGGAAAAATAAGCCTGTAAGAAATGCTTAATTTCCTTATTAGAGAAGTCTTCTTTCCTACTTTTATGATGAGATTTCTGAGCATAAAAAATATATGTAAAATCAATTATAGTATTTAAGTTTAGAATTTGAATTCAAATATTTTATCTATATGTCACGCGCTAAAAAGAGGCTATAAGTTGCTTTTGGGTGTTCAAAGAACTTGTCAGTAATGCTTATGGCCGTCGAGAGACGATAACTGATTTGTTCGTTTCCGCACGTCTCAAAATTTATTTTTGAAATAAGCTAATTTAGTAAATGTAACTTACTATACTTCTAGCCTCTACTCATTATCTTCAGAAAGAGGAAGTGAGGCGATTTCTGTATCAAGTGCATCCATAAAATCGATAATAAAAGCAGCATTCGTTCCCAAATCTCTTGGCAAATAACGAGAAGCAGAGCGCATATCAACAAAAGTTGTATCTCCTTCATCAGTTAAACGAATGATAATGTCTGAAATGAAACCAAGGTAAAAAGTTTTTGCCATTGTTTCAATATACAGTTCATTCTCTTCACCTTTAAACTTTTTTTGAGCCACAACAGGCCAATCATAGGCTGCTAAAACATTGAGAACAGATTCGCGAATACGATCAGGTGAACCATCATAACGGCGCCCCGACATTTCTGGCCATTGTGACATCTGTAATGTTGCTTGTTCAGTCAAAACACTTTTAAGTGGCAAAGCATCGCTGGGACGTATTGTGCGAAAAAAAGTGGGTGGGCTTTGTGTGTCGGTAGAAATATCGTAAAGAGCTGGTAAGGTCAACCAAAGTCCAAAAAATAACATCAATGGTGTAGCAGTTATGAGTGAATAAATGATCCCTTTTAAAGCTTTCATTCCCCCTAGGGCTCCATAGACCCATAAGCTATGAAGTGCTTTTAAAGCAAGAAGAAGAGAAATAATCACACAGCCGCTAGAGATTCCGATCAAAATTATGAAATCAATTACGTTAATGACGGAAAAACGTTGTAAAATGACTGAAAATAATAAAATAAAGAACGCTAATCCACCAAATCGAGGGGACCATACTGCTGCTCTTGAAACGAACCGAACATATCTCTTCTTCATGAAGTTTTTTCCCCTCAATTGTAAACTATAAGCCAAGTTTTTTCAGAGTGCCTATCTTACAAAAAGCTTCTGCTTATAAGAGAAAAATAAAGCACTTATTTTTGAGGTCAAGGATGCATAATGTCTTATAAGTTTCCAGCGATTATTTTTGCACTTCATTGAAGGTAATCAGAATTTCCTCTATAGTTTATCATGTCATTGATGCAAACTTTATGGAAACGTTTGTAAATAAAAAGAAAAAACTCAAATAGAAAGTTTTACGGTTGTTAGCAGCATATTTTTCTAGAACTTTACTCTTGATTTTTCTCTTCTGATTGCGGGGAGTTTTTTCTGTCAGATAATGCGTATCAAATAGGATATGATGATGTGCAATAGAGATTTCATTCTATCTCAATAAAAAATTGAGGGATCTACAATCAGACAAACTTGAATTCGCGTATTCGATTAATAGAGAAAAAAGATAACCATTTTGAGAGGCTTTGTTTATTTTGTATAGAAAGTAAGGTGTTGTCCAAATGAGAGGTTAGTCTGTTTTTATTCATAAAATATGCGGCAGGTTGCAGATGAAAGGAAAGATTCACTTTCCTTTTTTGCAAGTGAAGAAGGGGCAAAAATACGTAAAATGACAAAACCTTCATTCAAATTTTTAGCAACCAAAACTGAATTAGCATTTATTTTAGGTTTTGATTTTTTGAGTTCTATTATTTGTATTGGTTTTCCAATGATAAGATCGAGAGTATTATCAGGGGCTGTTCGGTCATTAAGGCTGTAAAAAATAATTCCGTTGTGCGTGTAAGCAGCGAGTGACCAAAATTGTCGTGTTTTCAAAGCTTTTAAATAAACAGGTCCATTTTCAAGATTAAATCTGCAGACTTTAAGAAGAAAGAGTGGATCAGCAGATTGTTGAATAGGATTATCGGGAGTAAAAGCAACAAATTGATAAGGGGCGCCGGATTTTTTAAGGCTTATCCATATATTATTTTGTGTCCAAGTGGGGATCAGAAAGAGAACACAAATATGAACGATAATAGCGCCAATGATTGCAAGAAGTGCGGTATGAATAAATCTAGTCACAATTTATTTGTCCTGATGGGATTTGTTCTATTGAGGGCATTGTGAGCTTTTGTAATGCCGTTGCTGAGATGATTGGGGTATCGTATAAGGTGAGAATAAGCCCGAATTCTTTTTGACTAACTGTTGCAAGCCAATTGCCGGCTTGCGGTGTAGGTGAAATATTGATGCGCAATGAGCCGTCATGCTCATAAGTAGTAGCGTTCGTGTGGAGTTCAAAAGGTATTTCTTTGGATGAAGTATAGGGTTTTAGGGATTTGTCAGCTGTATAAAGGGTAAAAAGACGAGTTTCAGGGATGGTGCCTTTGAGCAAATAATGACAGTGAGGGTGGAGTGGGCGCCCTTGGTTATCTCGCCAAATCTGGAATTGAATACCTTCAGTGCGTCCGAGTGAAACAATGCCTTGTTTAGCGGTGAGAGCGCGGGTATAGGGATCCATATTGGCGGTTCCCATTTGTGGATAAGCACTCCATTTTCCAATTCTAAAGAGTCCAAAATGATGAAAGGAATTGAGCACATAATCGACACTCCATTTTCCACATAAAATAGAAAAAGCGAAGATAAAAAAGAAAATGGTGATATTAAAAAACATCAGTGGATATCTTAAATTCAAAATGTTGAATCTCCAGTTATTTTCATCTTCAAAGAAATTGCAGATGGTTTTTTCAGATCTTTGTTAATCAATCGCACAATATTCAATGTTTCAGGAGAAAGCGTAGAAGGCGTTGGGGAGAAAAATTCAGAATCTGCATGGGAGGAAAGTATTGGGGGATGATAAGGAAGAAGAGAATCTTTAACACCATAGAGTTGTTTGAGCATAATATTTTGGTGTGCAGCAAGCATGATGCGTTGCCATATCATGGCAGGGACTCCACCCCCAAAAGCACGATTCATCGGTGAAAAGTTATCATTTCCCATCCATACCGCTCCAGTATAATTGCCTGTAAAGCCAACAAACCAAGCATCACGATAGGATTGTGATGTTCCAGTTTTCCCAGCGACAAGAGTCATGGGTAGAGCAGCACGCTTACCAGACCCTCGTGTTGTGACACCCACCATCATTTGGTTCATATAAGCAGCTGATTGTCTGCTGAGAACTCGGTGTAACTTATTTCCGTTATGCTCGAAATCCCATACCACATGCCCATCGATTGTTCTGATTTGCATGAACCCATGCCGATTACCAGCTATCCCGCCATTCGCAAAGACATTAAAGCCAGTTGCTTGATCCATGGGGGTCATGTTGGAAGTGCCAAGAACCATCGTTTTATGTGATAAAATATGTGCGTTAATCCCCATATTCTTGATGAGGTCTATGATGGGTTGGGTATCGCGGTTAAGATATTGATAGGTGAGATACACAGGGACTGTATTAATGGAAAAAGCTAAAGCTGTTGCTAAATCAATTTTTCCCAAATAACGACCAGAATTATTTTTTGGTGTCCAACCTCCCCAATTAATAGGAGCATCTAAAACGATTGTTGAGGGAGAAAGTCCGTGTTCCAATGCGGTTGCGTAAACATAAGGTTTGAATGAAGAACCAGTTTGCCGTCCGCCTTGTGTCGCTCTGTTAAATTGGCTCTTTTTATAATCTAGACCTCCAACAATTGCGCATACAGCACCGTTATTATCGAGTATAACAGTGGCAGCTTGTGTTACGCGATATTGTTGACCATACTGATGTAAATGATATGCAATTGATTCTTCTGCTGCTTTTTGAATATTCGGATCAAGGGTCGTTTGAATAATTAAACTATGGCTTGGAAGTTGATGACGCATTTTTTTGACTTCCTCGAATGCCCAATCAAGAAAATAATCAGGCTGATTATTTTCTATTTGGGGAAGTGCCCTAGCAGGGTGGCGATGCGCATTGATAATCTGGCTCTTCGTCATAAAGCCGCTATTAACAAGATTAGAAAGGACGACATTGGCACGTGTTTGAGCAGCAAAGAGATGACTATGAGGAGCATATTTTGTTGGAGCTTTAAAGAGTCCTGCCAACATAGCAGATTCACTTAAAGATATATGCCGTATGTTTTTTCCAAAATAAAATTTTGCCGCTGCGGCAATACCAAAATTGTTTCCTCCCATATAGGCCCGGTCAAGATAAAGTTGTAAAATCTGTTTTTTGCTAAAATTTGCTTCTAGCCAAAGAGCAAGATAAGCTTCTTTGATTTTACGTGTTATGGTTCTCTCGTTTGTTAAGAATAAATTTTTAGCCAATTGTTGTGTGAGAGTTGAGCCACCTTGCACCACACCGTTAGCTTGCATGTTTTGTGAAATTGCCCGTGTAAGCCCTTGAAAATCAATGCCCCAATGATCAAAAAAACGACGGTCTTCTGTAGCAAGAACCGCTTTAATGACAGTGTCAGGCATTTCTTCAACGGGGACAGAGATCGCTGGCAATGCACCACGGTGCCCAATGGAATTTCCATAGCGATCTAGAAAAAGAATGGAAAAGTTTTTAGGAGAAGACCAATCTGTTTTGGTCAGTTGAAAAACAGAAATGCCTAAAATAGTGAAAAGAGTAAATCCCATCAACCCTAATGTCAGTATTTCATCAAGAACTTCAACGATAAAACGTTTCCATCCTTGAAGATGAAAATTTTGTGAGATGATTTTTGCCTTTTTCCAGAAAAAACTGTTAGCAGAACGAATGTGATAAAGCGCTGTATCTAATCGTGCGTCTAATTCAATGAGAGCAGGACTGTGAAATGGCTTACGGTGTTGCCTTTTCTTTTTTTTAAAAAAATCAAACATTTAAAGAGAGCCTATGGCAAAGAAATACAACCAAACAAATCTACAATAATTATATGGAGTAGAAGTATTTTTTTGCTATAGTGCTAAAAGAGAAAGAGTTTATTTTAGAATTATTCATTTTTCGTAAGATAGTGTATTAAGATTTTATTATTTTATTGAATAAATTTTATTCTCATTATTAAAAATATTTTATTTTGAGTTTTTAAAAGTTTGGAGTAATATTAATGTGTTCTTCTGTAAGATAGAGGATAAATTATTTTCATTTGTGCTTTTTAAGTCGACCCAAAAAAACCATTATTTCTTTTATCCTTTATCAAGGAAAAGAAGAGATGGGGTATTGAAATATTTATGATGAAAAAAAATTTTTTATTCGTAATAATAGCAGCTTTTTTAGGAGCAGATTCTGTTCTAGCTTCTGGGTGTGCTGAAGTAGGTAAGAAGGCTGCCGCGCAAGAAAGGGGGGTTCTCGTCCGTTCAAAATCGGTAGTTCAGGACGGAAAGGACATGTGTGCAATTGTGGTTGTTGTACCAGCCCGTAATGGTGAAAAGTTACGTCGTGTTGAGTTTTTTGTTCCTGCTGATTAGTCTTTGGCAGATGGTGTTGTGATGCGTATCTTAATCGTTGAAGATGATCGGAATCTTCACCATCAATTAGCAGAAGCTGTAAGACGTGCAGGATATGTTTCCGATAGTGCTTTCGATGGTGAAGAGGCTTATTTTTTAGGGAGTACAGAGTCTTACGACGCGGTGATACTTGATATAGGTCTACCGCAGATTGACGGTATTCGTGTCGTTGAAAAGTGGCGTCAAGAAGGGCGCTTCATGCCTGTTTTAATGCTAACGGCACGAGACCGTTGGTCTGATAAGGTGCATGGTATTGATGCTGGGGCTGATGATTATGTTGTGAAGCCATTTCATTTGGAGGAAGTGATGGCGCGCTTGCGAGCATTAATTCGTCGCACTACGGGACATGCGACAAGTGCATTATGTTGCGGAAATGTTTTGTTAGATACAAAGACGTCTCGTGTTTTTGTGGATGGTCAATTGATTAAACTAACATCTTATGAATTCAGACTGCTTTCCTATCTCATGCATCATTGTGACAGGGTCATTTCAAGAACAGAGCTTACTGAACATCTTTATGATCAGGATTTTGATAAGGACTCGAATACGGTGGAAGTCTTTGTAGGTCGGTTACGGAAAAAGCTTGGAGTGGATTTGATTGAAACTATTCGAGGAATGGGATATCGCGTGAGAACGCGAGGTGATTAATGAATGTTGTCGAAGAGAATAATTGGTATAGGAGGTTCTTTTTTGTAATTACTCGATCCCTCAGTTTACGTGTTATGATCTTATCAACATTATGGGTTGTTATTTCTCTTTTATCGATTTCTGCAGTCAGTATTTTATTTTATAAGCGTTCAACTGAACAAAGCTTGGAGCGTATCCTTTCTGCTCAACTCTACAGTCTTATTGCAACAGTGACGGTGTCATCGGAAGGTACTTTGAGAGGAGGGGCTGGGATTGATGATATTCGTTATTCTGATCCAACAACAGGATGGTATTGGGAAGTTGTTGCGATATCTCATAATTTAAAAGGAAGATTGACATCCCCCTCATTGGGAACAGGCGAGATATTTGCACCAAGTGACGTTGATATACCTTTTGACAATAAATTCTTTCGCTCTTATCGGATAACGGGAAACAATGGTCAAAAGCTACAAGTAATTGAGAGTGATGTTGTTCTTGATAATAAAAATCATATTGCACGTTTTCGGCTTGTTGGGAATATCGATGAAGCTCATGCCCAGGTAAAGGAATTTAAGCGAACTTTGCAAATTTTTCTTTGGAGTTTCGGTATCGGGAGTGTACTTATTAATATTGCTATTATTTTCTTTAGTTTTCAACCGTTGAAGCTTATTCGACGCGCATTGAATGATATTCGCGAAGGAAGAGTTCACTATGTGAATACGGATTTAGTAAGCGAAGTGATGCCGCTTGTACAAGAGATGAATGCTCTCATTAATAATAATCAGCGTATTATTGAGCGATTTCGCACACAGGTTGGTAATCTTGCGCATTCATTGAAAACGCCTCTGTCCGTGATTATGAATGAGACAGATAAGATGCGCGGAGAAAAGGCTTGTTTGTTGAGAGAGCAAACGCAAATAATGCAAGCTCAAATCAATCATTATCTTCAGCGTGCGCGGATTGCAGCACAATGCGATAGTATTGTCTATCATACGTCTGTTCGCAGTGTGCTTGAACGTTTGGTGCGGGTTATGAAAAAGCTTAATCCTGAGAAACAAATTCAATTTATTATGGATGTTGATGATATTATTTTTTCTGGAGAGAAGGAAGATTTAGAAGAAATTATAGGGAATTTGATTGAAAATGCTACTCAGTGGTCTCGAGCAAAGGTTTTGATCTCTTGTTGTTTAGAAGAAAATATTGAAGAAACAGGATATTTTAGTATCTTTGTAGAAGATGATGGTCCTGGTTTAACAGAAGACAAAATGGAGGAAGCATTAAAAAGAGGGCGGCGGTTTGATGAAAGTAAACTAGGGGCAGGCTTAGGGTTAGCAATTGTTTCAGATATGGTCAGTGAATATGGTGGCAATCTCTTTTTATCACGTTCTGATTTGGGTGGGTTGTATGCAAAAGTTTTATTACCTAGGATGGGAGAATAACATATTTTCTCCTTAAGCAAGAAATGCCTATAAAGTTGTAAAGCAGTATTTTCAGACAATACATAAAGAGTAGGGAAACATTGTTTTTAGTTTCTTTGTTTAATTGATATATCTATATATAATAGATGTTTATAATATTCTCCATAAAAAAATGAATTTTTATCAATTCACATCACTCTTCTCATGAAGAGGGTAAAATGTAAGCGAGTCATTCTCTGTGCGTATTGGAAAAACATGATATGCTCTTATTAATTTTTGCAGCATTTTTTCTGACTTTTCTGGCAAGTATTCTTTTTCTTTCACTACGTTTTGACGATGAGATAAAGAAAGAATGGAAAGTTCAAACCGTAGATGGTTATAGAAGCCATAAGCGTACGATTGAGTTTAACAAGCTTTATATGCATTATAAAAAAAGAAATTTTCTTAAGGCTTTGAGTATTTTGTTTGTTCTTCTGATGACATGGAGTATTTATGGGCTGACAGGTAATCCAGAAGTGAAAAGTTATTTTTTTAGCGAATTGATGGATAAAAATCCTCAAACTCTCAGTAAGCAAGAAAAGCTTATTCGTTTACAAGTGCTTTTTTTCCGTGCACCTCATGATGGCAAGCTAGCAGATGCGTTAGCGGTAGGGTATCTCGAAGAAAGCCTGTTTCAAGAAGCTGTAAATACTTATTTAGATGCACTTCGTTTGAATGGAGAAACAGCTCCAAGGCTTGTAGGATACGGTTTAGCATTGGTTGGTTATGAAGGGGGAGTGATAACACAAGAAGCGCAAAATGCTTTTCAAAAAGCGGCAGATTTAGCGCCAACAGATTTTTATCCACGTTTATTGTTGGCCGATGCATTGCATCAAGCAGGAAAAACTGCGCAGGCAGTGCAATTTTTACAAAGCTTTCTTGATACAATGCCTGAAAATTTTTCAGGACAATCACGTGTTAAGAAAATGATGATTCAGTTACGTGATTTATCGAGTGAGCATACAGAAAAAAGAAATCTTGCACCTATGTAGAAGATGTGCAAAGCTCTTAAAAAATAAAATATTGATACTTAATTATAACGTATTTAAAATTTTTTCGTAGAGTATCTATGAATCGTCAATCTTTAAAGAATTCTGCCTCATGGAAGGTTGTTTTAGAGCAGCGAAAAAAAAAGCGCTTACTGATCATATTATTATGTTGTTTGGTTATGACAATTGCAGCAAGTCTCATAGTGTATGCAATGCGTCATGGGGTCAGTTTTTTTAGAATGCCCTCTGAAATTACAAGAGAAGATATTTTAACGGGGCGTCCTTTGCGTTTGGGTGGCTTTGTTGAAAAGGAAACTGTTCGATATGTTGGAGAGAGAGGTGTTATTTTTTTTGTAACGGATAACAAAAAACATGAAAAAGTGATTTTCAACGGTGCCTTACCGGACCTTTTTCGTGAAGGTCAGGGGGTGATTGTAGAAGGGCATTTCGATAAACAGGGTTTTTTTATAGGGACGCGTATTTTAGCAAAACATGACGAAACTTATATGCCTAAAGAAACAGCTGATCGTTTGAAAAAACATTACAGTATGGAGAAATAATTCGATTGTGCTTGTCGAACTGGGTCATATTTTTTTAGCTGCAGCATTTTCAGTAAGCTTATTAGGGGCGTTTTTACCTGCTTTAGGTTTTTGGTGGAGAGAGCGTTTGTTAATGCAAACGGCTATTCCTCTAACATATATCACTTTTACATTACTGCTTTTATCTTTTTTAGTGATAATTTATGCTTATATCGTATCTGATTTTTCTGTTTTGAATGTTGTTGAGAATTCTCATTCAGAAAAACCGATGCTCTATAAAATTACAGGTGTTTGGGGCAACCACGAAGGCTCTATGTTGTTATGGGTTTTAAGTCTTGCTTTTTTTAGTGCATTGATGGCCTTTTTTAGACAACATTTGCCAGAAGATTTTAAGACGCTTGTTTTAATTAGCCAAAGTTGGATTACAAGTGCTTTTCTTTTATTTATTCTTTTTGTATCCAATCCATTTTTACGTGTGAATCCACCAGCATTGCAGGGAAATGGTCTCAATCCTCTTTTACAAGATATTGCATTAGCAATTCATCCACCGCTACTTTATTTAGGTTATGTTGGTTTTTCACTTTGTTTTTCTTTTGCCGTTGCGGCATTGATTATAGGACATGTTGATAGAATTTGGGCGCGTGGGATTCGTCCGTGGCTTTTACTTTCTTGGTGTTTTTTGACATTGGGTATTATGGTTGGCTCCTATTGGGCTTATTATGAGCTAGGATGGGGGGGCTATTGGTTTTGGGATCCTGTTGAAAATGTTTCGTTTATGCCTTGGCTTTCAGGAACGGCTCTTTTACATTCTGCTCTTGTTCTTGAAAAACGAGAAATATTGAAAAGTTGGACTTTGTTTTTAGCGCTGCTTACTTTTTCCCTTTCTCTGATGGGGACTTTTCTTGTGCGTTCGGGACTTTTAGTTTCTGTTCATAGTTTTGCTGTTGATCCAGCACGGGGGCAAGCAATTCTTGCGCTTTTATTTTTTTTTACGGGAGCGGCGTTTCTTCTTTTTGCTTTGCGCATCCCTATTTTAAAAACAGAAAGATTTTTTCAACCAATTTCACGTGAAGGGTTTATTGTTTTAAATAACTTGTTACTTACAACAATAACAGCAACAGTATTGATTGGTACGCTTTATCCTTATTTTATTGAGATATTAACAGGGCAAAAAATTTCTGTAGGGGCTGCTTTTTTTAATCTTACCTGTGGACCATTAATGATTTTGTTGTTGTTGTTTGTTCCGTTTGGGGCAATGATGGCATGGAAACGCGGTGATTTTCTTGCAGTTTTTGAACGGTTATGGTTTGTTTTTGTATTGGTTGGTATCGTCTGTTTTATAATATTTTATGCGACATCTGTGCGTGATATTTTTGCAGTTTTAGGGGTTGGGCTTTCAGCGTTTGTTTTTTTAGGCAGTTTAGCGGATCTATGGGGAAAGAGTGGATATGGCAAGAGAGCTTTTTCAGTACGCGTTAAGAGATTTCTTGGATTGCCATGGTCTACTTTTGGTGCAGCAATAGCACATATGGGATTAGGTGTTACATTATTTGGTATTGTTTGTGTGGCAAGTTTTGGGCAAGAACGTATTTTAATCATGAACGTAGGGGATAGAGTGACGATAGCGGATAAAACGCTTCATTTTGATGCAGTGTATGATGGTGTTGGTTCGAATTATTCGGCAATGGAGTTTTATTTTAAAATATATGAAAATAAAAACATTGTGGGTCACGTAACAGCCTCAAAGCGATTTTATTCAAGCCAAAATACATCAACAACAGAAGTTGGTCTTCAAAATTATGGCTTATCACAGCTATATATTGTACCAGGGCATACCGATCATCGGGGTCTTGTTGTGCATGTATGGTGGAAGCCTTATGTAATATGTATTTGGTTAGGGGCATTCATGATGGCTATGGGGGGATGTCTTTCTCTTCTGGGATATTGGTTTCGCATTGGCATGTACAATAGGGTACTGTTTGCTTTAAGTTTTTGGAAAAGATTTTGAGATGAAAAAAAATCTTTGGATTGTATTTTTTTTAATTGCAGCATTTCCTTTTCGATTAGCGATAGCAGTAGAGCCGGATGAGATTTTAAAGGATAAGATTCTTGAAGCGCGAGCACGCCATATTTCATCGCATTTACGTTGTCCGGTTTGTCAAAATCAATCAATTGATGATTCAGATGCTGCTCTAGCACGTGATTTACGGCTTTTAATTCGGGAAAGGCTAAAAATGGGCTATAGTAATCAGCAAGTCACAGACTTTCTTGTTGAGCGATATGGTGAATTTATTCTCTTGAAACCACCATTGAATAAAATAACTTGGTTTTTATGGTTTTCGCCTTTGATCATTATTCTCATTGGCGCAATTATCATATTTTTCCACTTCAAACGAAATAATCATGAGAAAATAATGAGTTATGTGAATGAAAAAGCATAGTCAAAAATGCCATTGCATTAAAAAAGATGTTATATAAAAGAAAAAAATCAGATCATCTGCAATAAGCATACAATCTTGCAATAAGCATACAATCTTATTGTAATTATATTAGGGAATACAGAAACCTTACAAAACTTTAATAATTTAGACAGAAAATGGTAAGGTCTGGTATTTTATAAGTGATCGGAATTGGAATAAAGGTATGATTGAATAGGAGCATAGAGTAAATGGTTAAAAAGGCTTTCTTTAAAACATTTGTCGCAGTGAGTTTTTCTGCGATATTGGAAAGTGCACTGTTTTTTAGTGGATGTACATCAAGCTTGTGGATGACAAAGGCTCATGCAAGTTCTGTATTTACCTCGTTAATTCAACAACAGGGATTTGCCGATATTGTTGCTCAAGTGAAACCAGCCGTTGTAGCAGTACAAGTAAAGAGCAATAAAAAGAAAGAAGATAGGTTCTTTAGCAACTTTTTTAGTGGTCCAGGGTTTGATCAACTACCAGATCAGCATCCTTTGAAAAGATTTTTTAAAGAGTTTTATGATTTTGATAAACCTAAAAATAAATTTCCCCACCAATCGCAAAGACTCCGTCCTATTGCTTTTGGATCGGGTTTTTTTATTTCGTCTGATGGCTACATTGTGACCAATGATCATGTGATTTCTGACGGAACAAGTTATACTGTTGTTCTTGATGATGGTACAGAATTGAACGCAAAGCTCATTGGGAAAGACCCCAAAACCGATCTTGCCGTACTAAAAGTGAATGATAAAAGAAAATTTTCTTATGTTGATTTTGGCGATGATTCAAAGCTTCGTGTTGGGGATTGGGTTGTTGCCATTGGGAATCCATTTGGCCTTGGTGGAACTGTGACAGCAGGTATTGTTTCTGCACGTGGACGTGATATTGGCACTGGTGTGTACGATGATTTTATTCAGATTGATGCTGCTGTTAATAGAGGAAACTCTGGTGGTCCAACGTTTGATCTTAATGGAAAGGTTGTTGGGGTGAATACAGCAATTTTTTCTCCTTCTGGAGGAAATGTTGGGATTGCTTTTGCTATTCCGGCAGCAACTGTAAAACAGGTTGTACAACAACTTATTGAAAAAGGTTCAGTTCAACGCGGTTGGTTAGGCGTTCAGATTCAGCCGGTAACAAAGGAGATTTCCGATTCAATAGGTTTGAAAGAAGCCAAAGGTGCTTTGGTTACTGATCCGTTAAAAGGACCGGCAGAAAAGGCTGGTATTAAAGCGGGTGATGTAATTATTTCAGTGAATAATGAAAAGGTTGCTGATGCGCGTGAGCTGGCCAAACGTATTGCAAATATTAAACCAGGAGAAACGGTAACCATAGGGATTT
The DNA here is from genome assembly GCF_042194715.1 of Bartonella sp. CM120XJJH. NCBI lineage: Bacteria > Pseudomonadati > Pseudomonadota > Alphaproteobacteria > Hyphomicrobiales > Bartonellaceae > Bartonella > Bartonella sp. CM120XJJH. The sequence goes on from NZ_JBHINE010000003.1 coordinate 159,131, forward strand.
GGAGATCAGGTAAGGAGGAGAGTATCAAGGTTAAACTCGCTTCAATGTCTGAAGATGAAAGTAAGAAAGAGGCTTCAAAATATTCAAATGGAGAGGGTGATGTAGATGAAACATTGGAAGATTATGGTCTGATTGTTATGCCTTCTGATGATGGTATAGGGGTTGTCGTAACGGATGTCGATACCGATTCAGATGCTGCAGATAAAGGGATACGCCCTGGTGATATCATTGTGACAGTAAATAATAAACCGGTTAAACGAGTCTCTGATATTATTAGTACAATCAAAAATGCTCAGCAGTTAGGACGAAAGGCTATACTCTTACAAGTGCGAACAAATGATCAAAATCGTTTTGTCGCTCTTCCGATTTTCAAAAAATAAGGTTTTAATTGTAGGACAAATGTTTATTAAATATTTGTCCTACAACATAATAAAATAATGGAGATACGTTTTATGAAGATACTCGTTATTGAAGATGATCATGAGACGGGGCATTATCTCGAAAAAGCTTTTTTGGAAGTAGGGCATTCTGTTGATGTTGCTTATGATGGGGATACGGGATATACTTTAGCGACCACGGAAAATTATGACGTTATGGTTATTGACCGAATGCTTTTGCATCGTGATGGTCTTTCTATTATTGCTGAATTGCGCGCTAAAGGCAATGAAACACCGGTTCTTATTCTGTCTGCTTTAGGGCAAGTCAATGATCGTGTAACGGGGTTGCGTGCAGGCGGAGATGATTATTTGACAAAGCCTTATGCTTTTTCTGAACTTCTTGCGCGTGTTGAAGTTTTACAACGGCGGAAAAATCCTAAGGAAGCAGAAACTGTTTATTGTGTAGGTAATCTTGAGCTTGATCGGCTAGCACATACGGTAAAACGGGGTGATAGAAACATTCTATTGCAACCACGAGAGTTTCGTTTACTTGAATATTTGATGCGCTATGCGGGGCAGGTTGTTACACGCACTATGCTTTTGGAAAACGTTTGGGATTACCATTTTGATCCACAAACGAATGTTATTGATGTCCATATCTCCCGTTTGAGAGCCAAAATTGAAAAAGATTTTGATGTTCCCCTTCTCCATACCGTGCGTGGAGCTGGGTATATGCTGAAAGCACCAGATAGCAAAGCATGAGTCGTTTGATTAATATAATGCGCACGACGGCGCTAAGGCTTTCAGCACTTTACATTTTATTGTTTGGGTTGGTGGCAACAGGACTTTCTATTTATATGACGGAATTTTCTGCTTCATTGTTAACAGAGCAAACTGAACAAGCTTTACATGAAGAATTAAAGTATATTGAAAATGCTTATAATTATGGGGGATTATCCTTATTAATGCGCACTATTGATTATCGTTCAAGACAACCAGGAGCATTTCTTTATCTTGTTACGGATTCTATGGGGCGTATTTTAGCAGGAAATGTAGCACGTATTGAATTAGGTCTTTTGAATCAGAGTGGTTTTATTTCTACCTCTTTTTTGTATTCTCGTTTTGGAGAACATGGCAAGACAAGTGAACATCGCGCTTTGGCGGTTATTGTTGATTTACCTAATGCTATGAAGATTCTTATAGGACGCGATTTGGATGAGCCAGAACGTTTTGCAATTGTTATTCGTAAAGCTGTGATCATTGCACTTGCTGCAATGGTTGGAGGTGCTTTACTCATATGGTTTTTTGTTGGCAGGAGAGCTTTACAAAGGATTGATCATGTAACAGCTGCATCACAACGCTTGATGGACGGTGATTTCAGTGGGCGGTTACCTGTTTCTGGAGTAGGGGATGAGTTTGATCGATTGTCAACTAATCTTAATGTTATGTTAGACCGCATTGAAGAGTTAAATATTGGTCTACGTCAAGTATCAGATAATATTGCTCATGATCTGAAAACGCCGTTAACGCGTCTTAGAAATCGCGCTGAAGAGGCGCTTTCAGGAAATAAGACAAAGCTTGAATATCGTCAGGTCCTTGATAGGGTTATTGCAGAGTCAGATCAACTTATTTGTACGTTCAATGCGATTTTAATGATTTCACGTATTGAGGCCAGCAGTGCAATTGAGCATCTTGAAATGATGAATATGAAACTGATCCTTGAAGATGCTGTTGAGATTTACGAACCTTTTGCTGAAGAGTCAGGTGTTTTACTTCGGTTGGGCAATATATTTGATAAAGAGCTTAAGTTAAATCGTGAGCTTGTTGCACAATCAATTTTTAACCTTATAGATAATGCCATTAAATATGCGTCTAAAGGTGAAAGGAAAGCAGAAGTTTGCTTATCAATGGAATATCGTGATGAACATTTATTAGTTGTTGTGAGCGATAATGGACCAGGAATAGCAGAGGATAAACGTGAAAAAGTGACAGAACGCTTTGTTCGTCTTGAAGAAAGCCGCACACAACCTGGGTTTGGAATTGGTTTAAGTATAGCAAAAGCAGTTATGAAGCTTCACGGGGGTGAGTTGTTACTTGAAAATGCAAATCCAGGGCTTAGGGCTGTTTTGTTATTTCCTTAAAGATATTTTTCTTCACTTTTCTCTTTTCATACGTAACAACTGTTTTAAAAGTATAAAGCAATAGAAAGGAAAGCAAAATGCTTTTCAAGGGAGCGCAGACGAAACAAGCTTTTTTAAAAACACAGCTTCTCCCTTTATGCCCTCTCGATGAAAGTGGTTTCCAATGGTTAAAAGACTTGGAAGAACAAGCAAGAAAAGAAGGTTTAGAATCGCTTGTTTCCCTTATTTTAGAGAGTGGAACGCAGATTGATTTTATCCGTTCGATTATGACCTTATCTCCTTTTTTGCGTGAGGTTTTAATTGCCAATCCATCATATCTTAATGCTTTATTGAATGTTGATATAGAAACAAGGCTGAGCGAAATTATAGATGATATTACGGCTATTGATAAGGATGAAACTATAAATGAAACTTCATTGATGGCTGCTTTGAGGCGCAAAAAACGAGAAGCGCATGTTCTCATTGCTTTAGCTGATTTGAGTGGTATTTTTACTTACGAAGTTTCATGTGCTTGGTTGACACGTTTGGGCGAAGCAGCATTAAGTGTAGCGCTACGTTTTCTATTAAGAGAAGCGCATGATCATGGTAAGATCAATTTATTAAGCCGTGAGAATCCAGAAAAAGACTGTGGTTTAATTATTTTAGGAATGGGAAAGTTAGGAGCAGGGGAACTTAATTATTCTTCTGATATTGATCTTATTGTTTTCATTGATGAAGCATCACCTCATATTGGTAATCTTTCTGAAAGTGTTGACGTATTTTCTAAAATGGTACGCCGATTAATCCGTATCATTCAAGAACGCACTGCGGAAGGATATGTTTTTCGTCTTGATTTTCGGCTTCGTCCAGATCCAGGATCAACCCCTTTAGCCTTACCAGTAAGGACTGCCTTACGGTATTACGAAGGGCGTGGACAAAATTGGGAACGAGCAGCCATGATTAAAGCACGTCCAGTTGCTGGCGATAAGAGGGCAGGTTTTAACTTTCTTAAAGAGCTTTTTCCCTATGTGTGGCGGAAATATTTAGATTACGCTGCTATTGCTGATATTCATTCGATCAAACGTCAAATTCATGCACATAAAAATTACGGTCAAATTGCAGCTTATGGGCATAATATAAAGTTAGGTCGTGGTGGTATTCGTGAGATTGAGTTTTTTGTTCAGACACAACAGCTCATTGCTGGTGGGCGTTTTCCTCAATTACGTGGACGTCAAACAGTTACAATGTTAGCAGAACTTCACACGCTTGGTTGGATCAGTGAGAAAACGAAAAATAGCCTTATAAAAAGTTATGCGTTTCTTCGAAATGTGGAGCATCGTATTCAAATGCTTTTCGATGAACAAACACATCTTCTTCCAAATGATATTGCTCAATTTACGAGTGTTGCCTATTTAATGGGTTATCGAGACAGTAGCAGCTTTATCCGTGATTTATTAAAAACACTTCAGGTTGTTGAAAAACATTATGCAGCACTGTTTGAGAATGAGCAAGAGCTTGGTTTAGAAATTGGTAATTTAGTTTTTACAGGTGAAGAAGATGATCCGGAGACATTAATAACGTTAAGTCGTTTAGGCTTTGAAAGAGCAAGTGATATTTGTCGCATTATGCGCACTCTACATTGTGGTCGTTATAAAGCAACGCAATCAGCCGAAGCACGCGAGAGATTAACGGAATTAACACCGGCTCTTTTGAAAGCTTTTGGTGGGACAAAACGAGCTGATGAGGCGATGTTGCGTTTTGATAGTTTTTTACAGGGCTTACCTTCAGGAATTCAGCTTTTTAGTCTTTTGCAATCTAATCCCTCTCTTTTGGATATGCTTGTCCTGATCATGGGTGCTGCTCCACGTCTTGCAGAAATTATTACACGCAGATCCCATGTTTTTGATGGAATGTTAGATCCGAATATTCTTTCAGAATTACCAACAAAAACGTATTTAGAAAAACGGCTTGAATATTTTCTTGAAAATGTTCTTCCTTATGAGGAAATTCTCGACCATTTAAGAATTTTTGCAGATGAACAACGTTTTTTGATTGGCATTCGAATTTTGAATGGTGCAATTACAGGAGAAAGAGCGGGTTTTGCTTTTACTGCGCTTGCTGATCTTATGATAAAAAAAACACTTGCTGCCGTCCAAGAGGAATTTTCTCGTCTTCATGGTAGTGTTAAAGGGGGGCGTGTTGGCATATTGGGTATGGGAAAGCTTGGAAGTCGCGAATTAACGGCAGATTCCGATGTTGACCTCGTTTTTCTTTACGAGCACGATGATGACGCAGAAATATCTGATGGAGAAAAGCCTCTTTATATCTCTCAATATTATACGCGTTTAGCACAGCGCCTCGTTTCTGCTTTATCCACTCTTACAAGCCAAGGTGTTCTTTATGTTGTTGATTTAAGGTTACGGCCGTTAGGCAATAAAGGACCTGTTGCTGTTTCTTTTCCATTTTTTAAAAAATATTATCGCCAAGAAGCATGGATATGGGAATATCTTGCTTTAACAAGGGCTCGAGGCATTGCAGGAGATCCTGATTTTTTACAAAAGATAGAAAATGAAGTGTGTGCAATTATTGCTATTTCTCGTGATAAGAAGGAAGTTGCAAAAGAAGTATGTGAAATGCGTTCCTTGATTTCAAAAGAAAAGCCGCCAAAAAATCAATGGGATTTAAAAACGATGTCCGGTGGCATTATGGATTTGGAGTTTATTGCTCAATTTTCTCTTATTACGCATGTCATTGAGTTTCAAATTGGAGCGACGACAGCGGATATTTTAGATCACTTACCAAACAGTTTTCTTAATCAGTCATGTATTGCTGATTTACGTTATGCTTATTGTCTTTATACAAATTTGAGTCAAATTATACGGCTTTGCTTAAATGATTCTCTTGATCCCAATGACATGCCACCTGGATTAAGTGACCTTTTGTTAAATAGTGTTGGGGAACCTGATTTGCTTCGTGTTGAAAAATTAATTGCAGAAACTGGGCAATTGGTCTGTTCAGTTTTTACAAAAATCATGAAACATTAAAATAATTTTATAAGAATAATAAAAATTATTAATTCCATTTTTATATATTAATTTTTGTCTTTTATTTCATTACACGCTTGAGAGAGTTAGAGTGAAGTTCTCTACTGGTTTCTCAAGTGTGATGAAAAATCTCTATTCTAGGTGTCATTCTTTATATAAAAAGCGATGAGTGATTAATTTTGTGAATCATATTCTTTATGAGCCTTATCTCATTTTTTCAAAAAAAACTGACATTATAATTATTTATATAATTCTAGATAATAATGATCAATATGAAGCTATAAAAGCTAGTATAGATTAATAGTTTTAGGAGATTGTAAATAATATTTAAATATTATTTATTTAAAACTAATTTAAATTTTTAAACTGTATCATTTTTGCTATAGATTTTTTGAAAAAAGTGTGAAACGATTTATTATTATTTATGTATCACATTAGCTTTAGGGGAGCAATTATGATTACAAAGTATTTAGTCTCAACATCTATATTTTCTTTAATTTCAATTTCTGTAGTACAGGCGTCGGATATTGTTATTCCTGAACAGCCTGTTCCTGTTATTGCAGGGCATGCTTTTTCTTGGACAGGATTTTATCTTGGAGGACAGATTGGTAACTTTTCAGGTAAAACAACTGCAAGTTATTTAAAAGATGAGACAAGGATATGGAATCCAGTTGGAAAGGAGAATTTACCTAAACTTTCTGGTTTTATTGGGGGAGTTTACGCAGGTTCCAATATTGATATCGATAATAGTTTTATTATAGGTATTGATACAGATATTATGTGGTCTGGGAAAAAGGATTCTAAAGATGTCGCTCTACCGAAAAAAAGTCCAACGGAAGAAAAACCAAAACCTATAGAAGAAACAAGCCTAACAAGAGATTTGCATGAGGAGGATCCGATAACACCTATTAAAGCTGTACGTCATACTTTAAAACAAAAATGGGCTGGTGCTACGCGGGTGAGAGTTGGTTTTGCGATTGAGCGTGTGATGCCTTATGTTTCTGGAGGGATTGCTTATACGCAGCTTCAGAATATTTTTGGATTAGTTGCTGATAGCAAAAGTGGAGAGGTTGATTCTTCTGATTGGTTGCATGATGAAAAAAAGACCATGATTGGTTATACCCTCGGAGGCGGTGTTGATTTTGCAATGACTGATCATGTTATTGTGCGTGCAGAATACCGTTATTCAGATTTTGGTAAAAAGAAGTTCGTGCATGATAAATTTGAAATGGGCTACAAGACAAATGATTTCCGCGTGGGTGTAGCTTATAAATTTTAATTTTTTGCAGAATTAGGCAATTCAAAGGTCTCATTTTCGAATGAGGCTTTTATTTTTCAGATATATGCTGGAAAATATTCTTCACTCAAAAGAGCTACTATTTTATTCGAACAACACTTTGATTTGTAAATATAATTTACTTTTTTTATGTTGAGTGAGAGACCCAAGTATCATAAGATTTTCTCATTTTAAGCCTATACCATGTTGAACCAATCAGAACCGCGTCTTTTGCACGTCAAAAGGAGGGAGAGCTGTGAGATAAAAACATTAAAGAAAGAATAAAAATGCTTTTTATGAACCATCTCAAGTGCTAAAGGCTGTCGCTACATTGGGGATTGGCACAGTATGAGATTTTAGTACTAGCTTGCTTTTTCATAAACGTAAAGATGGTGCTGCTAAATTGACTTATCATTACATCATTTATAGGTGCCGTCGGGAAATGGATTTGGGTGCTGTAAAAGATGCTTTTTAAAACCAACACATGAATTAGCAACTTAATGGCGTTTTGTTTTATGTGAAATACCTATCATACAATCGACTTTTCTGTTTTGCGTTATCGTAAAATATTTTATTTAATAACAAAAAAAACTCTAAAGCACGTAAAATTACATCCGCAATATAACTCAATAATAATAAAAGAAATTCATATTATAATTTTTATTATTAGATATTTTATGTGATATTATAAATAATAAAATAATTATAAAGAGTATTAGTGATTTATAGGAAAAAAATAGATAGCAAATTAGGAATTTATCCGAGACATAAAAAACATTATTACCTATGTCTGTTATCGAAATAGAATCTATTATTTTTTATATTTTTTTAAATGTACGATAATAAATGTCGAGTGAAATAGTAGTGGATCATTTCAAATCTATTTACGATAAATCAATCAACATCATTTGTTTATGAATCACAAGTAGATTGGGTTATTAAAATTATATACTTTAGTTATTATTGGGCTTTTTTAGTCATCTATTTTCAGGGATAGAAGCTGAATGAGCTTCTCTATTATTCTATAAAATATCATAACTAGAGTGGTATAAGGATTTTATGCATCAGATGCTTTTGGAGGAGTGTATGATGAAATTTAAAGCAGGGTTTATTTGTAGAGTTATTGTGAAATAAATCACATGCGCGATCAGCAGGTGAAACTCATTCGACAAGAATCCGAATTACTTATAAATCAGATGTGGTAGAATTTTCGTCCTTTAGGGCGGGAAGGAAGAAAACCAATAAGTTTGTAAAAAGCCAGTCACATAAGTGGAGTAGCAGATGGAACTCTCTGAGAGAAATTGATTTATCGATAGAGAAGGTAAAACTTTGTCTTTTAAGGAGAAAAAAGGAAATAAGAATTATGATTTCCAAAGGGATGTGAAATAAAAATATTTTCTTTTTTGTTTTTTTTGGCAACTATGAAGGTGTTTAAAGATTGATTGTTTCAGTACATGCAATCTCGTTTTTGGGGTTGATAATGCTATAACGTTGCAATTGGCAGTGCCATTGATTTTGTAAGCGTTCAATGGAAAATAAATTAAAGCCTGCGGGTGGTTTTTTATCACCAAAAGCTTGTGATGCGGAAGGAACACCAACAATAGGAATTTTTTTAATTGGTCCTTCAATGTAATTCAATGTGGGTAAATGAGTATGTCCGTGAAGAATAAGTTCGCAACCGTGATATTTGATAATGTCTAGAAAACGTTTTATATCCCATAGTTTTTTATGCCAAGACGTTGCCTTGGGAAAGGGGGGGTGGTGAATCATGACGACACGAAAAAGGTTGCGCTGTGCTGCTTCCTTTAAAAAGAGCGGTAAAGTTTGCGCTTGCATTTTACCAAAATAACCAGAAGCTTGAAAAGGTGGTGTCGCAATGGCTGAAGAAGCTGCTATGATGGCAACATCTTTGCGAATGCGCATATAAGGAAAGGCGCTTTTTTGAGGGACGTCACCTGTGATCCAAGGTTTAAAGAGAGTGCATGCTTTTTGGAAAGCGCCGCGGACATAAGCGTCATGATTTCCAAATGTCAAGGAAATATCTTGAGGTTGTCCTAAGTTAAATAGCCAACGATATGCTTGTTCAAATTCCTTATCGAGAGCAAGATTCACAAGATCACCAGAGATCACAAGATGATCAGGTTTTTTTTTGTTCAAGGCATCTATTAAAATTTCTAGGACATCTGTTGCCATCTGACTCTTACGTTTTTTTTGCCAATTTATATAACCGGTAAGACGCTTCCCAGAAAGTTCGAAGAGGGAAGGTTGCGGGAGAGGGGAAAGATGTACATCCGATATATGGGCAAGATAAAACATAAAAGCTCGTAGAGTATTAAAAACGATTTAAAGAATAAACATAAGATAAGTTAGTGCTTAAAGGCAAGAAAGATTGTAAAATGAAAATTAGCTTGCAAAAAAGAACATCTCAAGCTGAATGTTCCAAATAGAATATCCCTAATAAAATATCATTGTGTTGTACATTCACATATTTGTAAAAAAACATTTCTCAATGCGTTTGAGATAATTTCACGACGGTACTCGATGCTATATGAAAAGCTTCTGTGAAGTATATAGGGCTTACTGTACACTACTATCTTTACGCTTATACAAGGTGCAAATAAAAAACATCATACTATTTCCCTCAATTTTATGAAAATCCTTGCTTTAAGAGAATTCATAAGAGGTATTTCATTCTTTTCTTCAATGGTTTCTATCCATACAGCACCTCTTTTCATGATGTGCAAGAGAGCGATTTTAATTAATTTAATATAGAAAGTATTACAAAGAAGCAAAATTCTACAGGGAATAATGACTCAATATGACTATAATGATAAATTATCATTATAGATCAATGTTTTTATCTAATTGTAAAAGACAAGAAAACACACAAAAAGATAAGCTGAATTTTAAAACTATTATACGAAATCTCAGATTTTTCAACGGCTTTCACGATACCACATGCTACTCAACAGTAAAAGGCAAGCAAGTAGTGCCAAAAAACCAGAAAATATCGAAAAATAAAAGGTATTAATTAAACGGGTTTCTGTCGCTTCTTTTAGAACAATTGAATGTGCTAGGGAAGAGGTCGGGCTTATTTTTGATTGAATTAGCTTGAATGGAGGAAGATGAATGTTTTCTTTTCCCTCAGGATGTAACCGTCCGATGTAACCACCGGTGTGCTTAATAATGGGGGCTAGTTTTTCTTGTGTTGAAATTAAGTCAAACGATTCAAGATTATCGAGCATCCCTACAGAAGAAAGTATTGTTAAATCGCCGTTTTTAATGGTAAAAATCCCTGTTTCATCAGTGGTCACAGTTGCGCTGAAGAGACCTTCTTGCTCTTTGGAGAGAGTGATATTTTCTTTTTTTCCAGATGGAAAGGTTATTTCAGCGGGTTCTGGATGGTCTTTTAGAGTTTGGCGGCGAATTGTTAAATGATGATGACTGCTGGTCGCACTTAATTTTTCTTCCTCAAGTTCTGGTTCTTTCATGAGCCAATGGGCAATACGACGATAAAGAGCTGCATAAGGACCGCCGCCTTCGAAACCTCGTGCCCAAAGCCAACTTTCATCGGAGAGCAACATGCCTACACGTCCTTTATCAACATGCGAAAGAAGTAAAAGTGGTTGTTCATCGGCTCCTTTCATGAGGGCGATTCCGTTATTTATGTTTTGAATAGCAATTTGTCGCAACCATTGCCCCCATTGAGAAGCGGGAAGGTTACGTGTTGCAAGACCTTTTGTGACAGGATGGCGCTCACCTTCTTTGGTTAACGTGGGGCGAAAAGGTTTTTCAATAATAGTCCCATTGGGCAATGCCGGTAGAATGCTTATTAAAGGTGTTTTTGCAAGTGAGTTTTTTTGGGTAAATTCAGGTCCTGTTATCATCAACAATGCACCACCCTTTTGTACATATTGGGCTATATAATCATAATAGATTAAGGGGAGAACAGTAGAGTGCTGGTAGCCATCAAGGATGATGAGATCAAAGTTATTAATTTCTTCAACAAAGAGTTTTCTTGTGGGAAAGACCACTAAGGATAATTGGCTTGAAGGCGTATTATCTGCTTTGGTGGGGGGACGCAAAATAGTAAAGTGAACAAGATCAATATTAGAGTCACCTTTCAAAAGGTCTCGCCATGTCCGTTCTCCATTATAAGGAGCACCTGAAATAAGAAGAACGCGTAAATTTTCTCTGATTCCTTCAATGATTGTTATGGCGCGGTTGTTTTCAAAGCTTAGTTCACCTTTGTGTGGATCGGTTATCACTTGGATAATATTTTTTTCAGCATGAGGAAGGGTAATTTCAGTTTGAAAAATCACGCCAGGAGTCACAGAATAATGGCCAATGTCTTCTCCATTGACGCTTAGTGTAATATTCGCTTTCTGCGGTATTGTTTTTTTGTCGGGGCCTTTATCTTCTACTAAAATGGAGAGCATTTGTGGTTTGTTGACAAGGGCAAAGCGTGGAGGAGAAATAAACTTGATTTGGCGATCAAATTCATCTGAGTGTCCTGTAATCAGAGCATTGAGAGGCGCTTCATGATGAAGGTCTGATAGGTCCGGAATGTCATGCACTTGTCCATCGGTGATAAAAATGGTTCCTGCATAACGAGAGAGCGGTACATCAGATACTGCTTGTGTTAAAGCCTCAAACAAATTCGTTGAGGGCGCATACTGATTATCAGCAAGTTTTCCAGCTTCAATAAAGCGTGGTTCAAATTGTGGATAATGCGCCAATGCTTGAGTTAATTGCGCGCGCGCTACATCACTGTCGTTTGTACGTGTTCCAAATGTTTGGCTTTTGCTACGATCAATGACAATTCCTACAGTGCTTTTAAGTGGTTCGCGCTGCTCTCTTATGACCATTGGATTCAGCAAAGCAAGGATGAGGGCGCTTAATGCCATCAGACGAAATAAAGAACCCTGACGTTGCGTAACAAGACCAACAACGACAAAAAGCATCGATATTCCACTTAAGAATAGAATCCAAATGAGTGGTAAAAAAGGCTGAAAAGTGAAAAATGATATCATTGCCTTCTTTCTCTTTTAAAGCGTTCCAAGAGTGCTGGAACATGAACTTGGTCCGCTTTATAGTTTCCTGTAAGAACATAAAGGACAATATTTAAACCTGCACGAAATGCCCATAGACGTTGCATTGGATCATTGGGCACAAGGGGATATTTCCATGTTCCTTTTTCATCGAGTGCCCACGCACCGGCAAAGTTATTGGCAGTGATGAGAAGAGAACTTACATTATCACCGCTGGCAAGAGAGTTTTTATTTTTTTTGTTGGTTGATGAGGATTCAATCCATAAAGGTGAACCACGATAGAGACCAGGAAAATCTGGCATAATATAAAAAGAACGTGCAACAACATGATCCGTTGATGCGGGCTCAATAGATGGAATATTTAACTCTTTTAAGATATCTCGTAATCTTTGCGTTTCTGGAGTGGCATCTCCTTCAAGATTAAGATTGCTCTTTATCTGATCGCGTGTGTCAAATAAAATTGTTCCTCCATGTTTCATAAAGTTATTTATTTTTTCAAGGCTTTTGGGGGTTGGGATAGGACTCTTAACATCAATTGGCCAGTAAATAAGAGGATAAAAAGAGAGTTCATCTTTATCGAGATCAAGTGCTGTAACAGAGCCTAGGGTAAGCATTGTGCGCTCTGCGATAAATTGACTTAACGCTTCTAGACCACTTTTACTTGTTGTATCAATATCATGATTATTGGTTATAACATAGGCAAGATGTGTTGCACCAGCAGCTTGTACACTATCATGATGATTTTCTTTCGTTTGTGCATGAAGAGTTGGATCATATGAAAACAAGGCAATAAGACTTATAAAAGGGAGAAGAAACATATTACGCCGTTTCATGAAAGAAAAAATATCTCCCATCCATAAAATGAGAAAATTGTCAAAGGCGAATAATAAGACGGCTAATCCTAAAAGTAGACCGATAAGATTTTTTTCTTTTGTATCATAAGATAAAGGACTTTTATTAAGAGAAGTTGGCAATGATGATTGTTTCATCAAGTGCGACGAATGAGTTAAGAGATTGAGTGCATAAAAATCGTTTTTGATACCATAAAGTCCTGGGGGAGTATGATAGGAAGGATGGGGTGGATTTTGAGAGTCAAAGACCAGTGGAATAACATCAGAGGGCGGTACTTGTAATTGTCCGTCAGCAGCTATGGTTCGCCACGGGGTTTGTACCATTGTTCTTTTTTCTCTATGTGTTAGGTTTGTGTTTTCGTTAGACCCTAATGTGATGAGTTTTTGCAACATTTGTGCAAAAAAGCCAGAAAGAGGAAGATTAGACCATGTGGGGTCAGGAGCAACATGAATGAGAATGAGGGTTCCTTTACCACGTTTTGCTGCGGTAATAAGAGGGGTTCCATCCGCAAGGCTAAGCCACGTTTTTTCAAAAAGATCTGGGGTTGGTTCTGCGAGGATTTGGCGCGAGACAGAGACATCTTCTGGAAAAGGAAGATCGAAGAAAAAACTATTTTTTGCAAAAGGAGCAAGCTTTTGTGGTTTCGTCCAAGACATAATACTTCCAAGGAAACGCTGCCCCTGACGTAGCGGTATCGGAAGGAGACTATCATAATGTTCTGCACTACTGAGTTTTTCTCCTGCAAAGCGGATGAGTGTTCCCCCTTTATTCACAAAATCAGAAAGTTTTTTTTCTGCTTTTTCAGGCATGTTAACCATGTCGCTCATAATGAAAACAGATGGATTTTGTTTAAGCAAATAATCAATATCCGTTGAAAGCTCTCTTCCTCCGGCTGTTATAAGCTGTGTATATCCCTGTAATGCTTTGATAATGTAATAAAATGGAGAAAGTAAAGGCTGTGCCATTTCATTGGTATCGGGTGATAGAAGAGCAACACGGCTTATCCTGTTATGGCTGTCTACCAAGAAGGTTGCAGCAGCATGGTTTTGATTATTTATTTTTATCCAAGCGATATCATTGCGTAGTTCAAGTGGTACATCAAAAGGGACAAGAGCTGTTGTTTCTCCTTCAGAGAAATGTTTCGTAAATTGACCAAGAAGTTGATTGTTTGAATCGTAGAGGTTGAGTGTAGCGGAAGTTTTGCCGTGTGTTGTTGAGCGGATAATACGCGCGCCCATGTTTCCATCATTATTTTCTAGGGATGTTATGCCGATTAAATCGGAAATATCCGCCAAATACCATAAGAATTTTTCAGGTTTGAATTCTTCAAGCAAAGCAAAAGTTTGCTCATCTTCATTTGTTTGTAATCCATCACTTAAATAAGCAATATCAAGAGGTTTTCCGTTGGTTATTTTTCTAAGTTTTTTTAAGACATGCACACGGTTGACAGGCCAAGGACGCGGTTGCAAATGCATTAAATTCTGTTTTATAATCTTGGCTGGTTGGGGCTCTATATTAGAGATATCATTTTCAGCCGTTGCAACAAGGTAAATATTTTTTTGCTGTTTTTCTGCCTGTGTAAGGAGCATTTCAGCGGTAGAAATGCGCTTTTTCCATTCTTTTACAGAAGCCCAACCATTATCAATAATGAGTGCAAGGGGTTGAGATCCGGAAAAGCTGATTGTTTTTTGATTCCACGTGGGGCGTGCTAAAGCTATGATAACAAGTGCCGCTATGGTTAAACGCAACAAGAGCAACCACCAAGGTGTATGTTTTGCTGTTTCTTGCTGATGAGTTGGTTTGGGTAAGAAGCGTAACGGAGGAAAAAGCTCTTTACGCGGAGATGGAGGAGTTATCCGCAACAGCCACCAAATAACCGGTAGGAACAAAAGCCCTAGTAAAAGAAAGGGAGCAGCAAAACTCAAAGCGCCCTCCTTTTTTGCAATGGAGAGCCGCCCATTGTATTTGCAAGATGAAAAATGGTCTCTGTTAAAGGTTGATCCGTTGTGCTAACATGATAAGACCATCCTTGGCGTGCGCAAAAATTTACCAACTCTTGTCGCCTTGCTTGATATAGTTTGCAATAGCTCTTACGAAGATCTTCTGCTTTTGTGGAAACATGTTTCTCTTTCGTTTCAGGATCAAAAAACTCTGTGTGGCCTGTGTAGGGAAAGCTTTCTTCTGCGGGATCAGAAATTTCAATTAAATGAGCTGTCACCTGTTTTGTAGTTAAAACGGTTAAATGTTGGATGATTTTTTCAGGAGAGTCGAGAAAATCACTCATTATAATAACATGCGAAAAGCGTGTAACCGTTGAAAAATCCGGAAATGAATTTTCATCTGAATGATTTTCTAAAGCAAAGGCTATTCGTTCTACAACATTGGATGTTATCGTGGGGGGCATTAAGTTGGGAATAGCAATATGTTCGCCACTGCGTGCAAGAAGTGATGCTAGGGTAAGGGTAAGAATAATGGCATGATTACCTTTAGAGATTTTAGAAAAGCGCGAACAGTAATGCATTGACGCGCTCTGATCGGGACAGAGCCAAACGATTTGTGTCATTTGCCATTCGTGTTCGCGGAGATACGTATTTTCATCACGCGCTGAGCGACGCCAATCAATGCGGGCAATGGATTCTCCTTCCATATAGGGACGAAATTGCCAAAAGTTTTCCCCATTACCGCGTTTACGTTGTCCATGCCATCCGGTTATCAGTGTATTAGCGATATGACGCGCTTGTAAAAGGAAATATGGCATTTTGCCAGTATCTTTATGCAGCTCATTTGTCAGCGACAATGGAGGCTTTTGTAAAACTTTTTTGCCAATAGCCATTCAAAGAGCATCTTTCACAAGGTTATTGATAATATCTTTTACGGTTATATCTTCAGCACGGGCAGAAAAATTAAGAGCCATGCGGTGTTGTAATACGGGATAGGCCAATGCTTCAACATCATCAAGCGAGGGGGCTAAGCGTCCATAATAAAGAGCACGGGCGCGAACACAAAGTGAAAGGGCTTGTGATGCCCGTGGACCAGGTCCCCAAGAAACATAAGTATTAGCAAGGCTATTGTCTTTATGAGGACGAGTTGAGCGGACAATTTTTAAAATAGCTTCGATCACATTTTCTGAAAGAGGCATTTTGCGAACGATATTTTGAATTTTTTGCAATTTTTTGGCGGATAAAATTGGTTTTGCATTTAATTTCTTTTCTTTTGTTGTTTCTAAAATGATCCGTCGCTCTGTTGTGAGGTCAGGATAGTCAATATCGATTTGCATCAAAAAGCGATCCAGTTGTGCTTCAGGAAGTGGATAGGTCCCTTCTTGTTCGAGAGGATTTTGCGTTGCAAGAACATGAAAAGGTTGTGGCAAATCATAACGGTTACCTGCAACAGTAACATGATATTCTTGCATAGCTTGTAAAAGGGCTGACTGTGTCCGTGGAGAAGCACGATTGATTTCATCTGCCATGAGAAGTTGCGTGAAAATAGGACCTTGAATGTATCGAAAAGAACGTTTACCGTCTTTATCGGAATCCATGATTTCAGAACCAATAATATCCGATGGCATTAAGTCAGGAGTAAATTGGATGCGTTTTTCATCAAGCCCTAAGACTGTTCCTAATGTTTCAACAAGACGTGTTTTTGCAAGTCCAGGAGCACCGACAAGAAGGGCGTGACCACCAGCAAAAATAGCGATTAAAGCATATTCGATGACTTGATTTTGCCCAAAAATAACTTTGTCAATTTCTTGTTGTAAAATATCCAATTCTTTGTGTGCCGTATCAATATCATCAATAATGACTTGAGCTTCATGATTGATATTGTCCTTTTTGACAGAATTGGATGATGGATCATGTTGACTCATATTTCTTCCTTAAGGCGTTTGTCGCAAAAATGGTAATTTTCTCTGCATGATAATGGATATCTTATTGTTTGTAACAGAAAATGAGAAGAAATGAAGTATCATATGCCGTTTTTTTTATATTCGTATATAAGAAGAGAAAAGTTTCTTTGGACGGAATAGACGTGTTTTATAAGGGATGTCTTAAAAATTTCGTTTTATGAAGGGAATTCTTTAAAGCAATGAAGACAACTTTTTTGAAAGGTTAAAGGGTGAATATAAGACAGGATTTCAAACAGGTTTCGTGGTTACAACAAAGAGATGTCCAAACACTTCTTCATGTTTTGTCTTTGGAGGGAGAGGAGGCGCGTATTGTAGGGGGGGCAGTGCGCAATCAACTGCTAGGGCAGCCTATTAGTGATATTGATATTGCAACAACTTGTTTGCCGCAACAGGTTATTGCACGTGTAGAAGACGCAGGATTTAAAGCTATTCCTACAGGGATTGCTTTTGGTACAATAACAGTAGTTGCTCATTCATGTTCTTATGAGGTTACAACGCTTCGCTGCGATATTGAAACAGATGGTCGTCATGCAAAAGTGGCATTTGGTCGTGATTGGAAAAAAGATGCTGAACGGCGAGATTTTACGATAAATGCGCTTTATTGTGATGCTGCTGGCAATCTTTATGATGATGTGGGAGGTTTGAGTGATATTGCTAGCCGAACAGTTCGTTTTATTGGGGTTGCAGAAGATCGTATTTGCGAAGATTATTTGCGTATTTTACGTTTTTTTCGCTTTTTTGCGTGGTATGGAGCAGGGCGACCTGATGTGCAAGGATTGAAGGCATGTGTTCGTCTAAAACACGGCTTAAAAAAACTTTCTTCTGAACGGATTTGGGCAGAAATGAAAAAGCTTCTTGCAGCGTTTGATCCAACGCGTGCTCTTTTATGGATGCGACAAAGCAGAATTTTGACACTCATTTTTCCTGAAACAGAAAGATGGGGTATTGATGCAATTCACGCATTGGTAAAGACAGAGCAGGCTCTTGGTTGGAATGTTGATCCATTGTTACGGCTAGAAAGCCTTCTTCCTCCTGACCTCATACGTCTTCATGAAATGGCTCAGCGCTTGCATTTTTCCCATAAAGAAACAACACGATTAAAAGAATGGGCAGAGTTAGAAATAATAAACCAAAATTGTTCTGATCATTTTGTGCAAAAACTGATTTATTTTCATGGACGACAGCCAGTTTTAGATCAATTATCGTTGTCTGTCGCTGCATCAAATCTCGATAATCTGGAAAAAAGTGATGCTTTGCAAAGAGCAGAGGATTATGTCAAGCTTCATCAGCTTGCCATAAAATGGCAGATTCCAACTTTTCCCATTAATGGTAACGATTTAATAAAGAAAGGTTTTGCTAAAGGCGTGCTTTTAGGAAAAAAGCTTAAAGAGTTAGAAATGATATGGGTTGAAAGCGGATTTTTAATGGATCGTCATGCATTATTAGAAAAAATTGATTTATAATATTTCTGTTTATATTTTTTAAGTCAACATATTAATTTATAATAATAATTCATTATTCTTCATGTGAAACAAGAGCTTCAAATATTGTAAGGTTATTTCAAACCTGTTCATATTACATCAATCAAAATTATTGCCTTACACGGTCACAAGTAGAGGAAATCGTGTGAGGAAAAATGATTACAGAGAGGAAAAATGTCTCTTAAGAACCATCTCAAAAATAAGGATTCTTGAAAGTGAGAACGGATAAGAGAATAATGATAGCGGTTTGCACCTTGTATGAGCATAAAAAGGGGGATGTCTAGTGGATTTTTACTATGAGGAGTATTTAATCATTTATAGGTGTGATATGAAATGGATGTGATGGGCACTAAGAAATGTTTATTTTATCAGCACTTGATTGTTGGAAAATGATAGGCGTTATACGCTCTAACTGTTCTTTATACATTGTATATTGTTTTTCGTGATAATTTATGGTTTTTTAGGCATTCTGTAAATTATTATAAAAGTATTATTGAACTTTATGCGCTTTTAAACACTCAATATATTATATAAAAAAGGTTTTTTTAATTATTTAAAACCATATATCATGTATTTTTATCGTTCTATTAAATATTTTAATAGAATTGTTGTGTTTTTATAGATTACAGTTTCTTTCATGATAACCAATTTGGCGTAATGCTTCTCCTGTTGTTATGGCTACGCTCATGGCGAGATTTAGAGAGCGAGCCTGTGGTTGCATGGGAATTTTCAATGTGTAATCGGCCGCTTCATAAACATAATCGGGAACGCCAGCTGTTTCACGACCAAAAAGTAAAACATCATTTTTTTGATAGCATATCTGCGTATAGCATGTTTTTGCTTTTGTACTTAAAAGCAACAGGCGGCGGTCAAAGTGTTTCATGGAGCTTATAAAATGTTGCCAATCAATGTGCCGTTCTAAGGAAGCATATTCGAGATAATCCAATCCTGCGCGTTTGAGATTACGATCCGACAGATTAAAGCCTGCGGGTTCAATAATGTGCACATGTAAACCAAAGCAAGCGCTAAGACGTAAAATCGTTCCAGTGTTACCAGCAATATCAGGTTGGAAAAGAGCTATATGAATTGTCATGTTCTCTGTAATATGATTTTTCTTTCGACTTTGTAAAGAAGCACCATAATTTATTCGAAAAATATGCTTTGAGAAATACACGTTTTTTACGTTTAATTTTTATTCACTTTAAATTTCAGGGAAAAAGTTATGTACACAGCTTTGTTTAGGATAAGAGAGAATCTCTCTATTAGGGACTTCCTTTTATTGAGCGATCCATGAAATGGATTGGCTCATTATGTTGAAAAGTGGGATATTTAAAGAGGTTAGATCATTCATTTTAATGGAAATCAACAAAATATACTTTTTATGCAAAAGCAGAGGCGGAAAAATACTCATTCAACCAGTTGGAATTGAGGAAGGGAGAGATGCTGTAAATGTGTTAAAGAAATAACCGATAAGCTCAACTTATTTACTGAGCTCGGATCATAACAAGACTATCTTTCTTTAGAAGTATTTATTTACACGCTATCTTCGTTTTTCACAGGGAGGGGTAATTTTGATTGATTAATATGAATAGGTTTGAAATGAAAGAAATTGACGGTGTTTCAGGATTTCATTCACTCTGTAAAACGATGAATTATCATTATAAAACAGTTTGTTGTATAAAGCATACAAATGGCAGGAGTTTTTTACGGGGATGTTTTTATGGTTGAGGAAACTGAGTGATCAAGCATTGTACAATGGGAGAGGGTATGGTAGAAGAATGCTTTAGCAAAGTATCTCTTTAAGTTAAGTCCATGGGTGAGCAAACGAGGCGGGATTTTCTGTTTTTGGTAACAGCTGTTGCAGGAGCGGTTGGAATGGGAGCGGTTGCGTGGCCTTTTATCCGTCAGTTGCGTCCAGATGAAGCTGTTTTGGCATCTTCCTTTGTTGAGGTTGATCTTTCTGGTATTGAAGAGGGGATGTCGGTGACGGTAAAGTGGCGAGGACAGCCTGTTGTTATTCGAAATCGTACGACAAGAGAAATTGCTGATGCGCGCGCTACTGAATTGAGTGTTCTAAAAGATCGTCAAGCACGCAATCCTAATCTTGAAGGTGAAAAAGAAGCAACAGATTTTGCGCGTTCAGCAGGGAAAGGACGTGAAAATTGGCTTATTGTTATTAATCTTTGTACGCATCTAGGCTGTGTAACACTTGGGCAATCGGGTAAATTTGGAGGATGGTTGTGTCCCTGTCATGGGTCTGTTTATGATACCGCTGGAAGAGTGCGGTCAGGTCCAGCTAACTATAATTTGGCTATTCCACCTTACCAATTTCTTTCTGATACTTTGCTCAAAATAGGATAAGGTTATGGCAAGGTTTCCTCCTTATTGTCCTAAAAATGCTCTTGCTCGTTGGTTTGATAAGCGTTTTCCTCTTCTTCGTTTTTTTTATAATGTATTTGTCATCTTTCCTGTTCCGCGTAATCTTAATTACTTTTACACATTTGGCGGTATTTTGACCATTATGCTTTTATCACAGCTCTTGACTGGTATTGTCTTGGCTATGCATTATGTTCCAGATATTAATTTGGCTTTTGAAACTAGTGAACGATTTCGACGTGAAGGGCAGTTTGGTTGGCTTTTTCGTCCATGGCATTCTGTAGGCTCTTCGTTTTTTTTTATTGCTGTTTATATCCATTTGGCACGTGGACTTTATTATGGTTCTTATAAAAATATGCGAGAAATGGTGTGGATTACAGGTATTTTTATTTACATCATCATGATGGCAATAGCATTTTTTGGTTATGTGCTTGTTTGGGGGATGATGTCTATTTCAGCGGCTTCAGTGATTGCAGGGCTTTTAAAAACGATACCTTTGGTGGGGACATGGTTGCATGAGACCCTTCTGGGTGGTTATGGCGTAGGACAACCAACGTTGAATCGTTTTTATGTTTTCCATTATGTTTTATCATTTGTTTTGCTTCTTTTTGTGGGGCTGCATATTTGGGCAATCCACTGTGTTGGGCAAGGCAATCCAACGGGTCTTGCTATACAATCAGATAAGGAAACGGTTCCATTTTCGCCTTATGCGCTTATCAAAGATATGTTTGCTATTACTGTTTTTCTGATCTTCTTTGCCTGGTTTTTGTTTTATATGCCCGATTATATGGTGCAGGCTGAAAATTATAGCGTGGCAGATCCTTTAAAAGCACCTCTTCGTGTTGTCCCAGAATGGTATTTTTTGCCTTTTTATGCGATGTTTCGTGCTATAACTTTTGATATTGTTTTTTTCCCTTCAACTTTTGTTGGCTTTTTTTTATTCGTCAGTTCGATTTGTATTTTAATTTTTGTGCCATGGTTAGACCGCTCTAAAATATGTTCAGCAAGATATCGACCTGTTTATAAAATTTTCTTTTGGGCGTTG
Source organism: Bartonella sp. CM120XJJH (assembly GCF_042194715.1). Taxonomy (NCBI): domain Bacteria; kingdom Pseudomonadati; phylum Pseudomonadota; class Alphaproteobacteria; order Hyphomicrobiales; family Bartonellaceae; genus Bartonella; species Bartonella sp. CM120XJJH. Next base: position 180,657 of record NZ_JBHINE010000003.1, read on the forward strand.
ATTATTGATGTCGTTTTTCTTGGTTGGTTGGGGTCAAGAGAAATAAGTGACAAAATTCTTTTATGGACGCAATTGGCTACGGTTTATTATTTTATATTTTTTTTGGTTATTTTGCCGATTTTGCCAGCGTTTGAAAAAAATTGTTCTCTTCCTTCTTCAATTATGCAAGATTTAAAACAGAAAAAAAAGAGACTATGGTAAATGTTTTTGTCGGAATAATTGTTATCGTTGCTATGAGCTTTTCTGCTCAGAGTTTAGCGAGAGATGCCTCTGATCAGGAGGAGGGATTAACTTCTCTTCCTTTACGGATTCCTAAAAAACAAGAATGGAGTTTTTCAGGTCCATTTGGGCTTTATGATAAGGCGCAATTGAGGCGTGGATTAAAGGTTTATAAACAAGTTTGTTCCAGCTGTCATGGACTAAAGTATGTGGCTTTTCGCAATTTAAAAGCTCTTGGGTATGATCAAGAACAGATTAAAGCTTTGGCGGGGCAATATGAAGTGCGCGATGGTCCTAATCGAGAAGGAAATTTTTTAAAACGTGCTGGGGTTGCAGCAGATTATTTTCCTTCTCCCTTTGCACATGAAGAAGAAGCAAGATTTATTTTGAATAGTGCTTATCCTCCAGATTTGTCATTGATGGCACGTGCACGTGGGGTATCTTTGCCGTTTCCTGCTTTAATTACTGATGTATTGACTCACTATGACACAGCCGGTCCAGATTATATTACGGCTCTTTTAACAGGATATCAGAAGGCACCGAAGGAGATAAAAATTGCGAATGGTTATTGGTATAATCCTTATTTTATTGCCGGTAATTCTTTAACTATGGCTCCTCCTTTGAGTGATGGTATGGTTGCTTATGAAGATGGAACCCCAGAAATCATTGAACATTATGCGCGTGATGTTTCTGCTTTTTTGATGTGGGCTGCCGACCCTCATATGGAAATTCGTAAAAAAACCGGTTTTCGTGTTATTTTATTTTTAATCATTTTTGCAGGGCTTGTTTATATTTTAAAAAATCGTATTTGGTGTGGTTTAGAAGAAGAGTTAGAGAAAGAAATAAAAGACGAAATAAAGAGAAAAGGGTAAAGCGACAAGGCTTGAAAGAGTATAGAGTATAAAGAGCATAAGGAACAAATCTTTTTATGATGCATTGAGGTTTTGTAAAGTAAAAGCAAAGTAAAAACGGAGATGTTAAAATGAAAAAAATTGCATGTACTACTCTTATGTCAATTTTGATGGTTTCTAGTACTTACGCTCAGTCTTTTGAAGTGCCTTCAAAACCTGAAATGATCTCTTCGACGGGTATTGTACAGGTGGGGGTAGATAAGTCTGTGCGTTATGTGACACCTTTAGCAACGGATTTTGTTGCTTCCAGCCTTATAGGCGCCAATGTATATAATATAGAAGATGAAAATATTGGTGAAGTAAAAGATATTATTTTACGTGAAAATAATATTGCAGGGTTTGTTGTGGCTGTTGGTGGTTTTCTTGGCATAGGCGAGAGTTATGTGGTCGTTTCTCCAGAAACAATCCAGATGACAAATGATTATGGTAAATGGAAACTCATTACAAATGCGACAAAGGATTCTTTAAAGGACGCTCCAACATTTAAATACGAAGGGCGTTGGACGCGCTAATTTTATATTTCCATTTTTTAATGGATAAATTTAATGGATAAAACTGTTGCTATCATAATAATATGCTAGCAACGTTTTTTTGTTCAAAAAACTCTTGGAAGCTTTGGCGACAAGATTCCACGGACCTATTACAAACTTTTCAAGATAAACTATTAAGACAGAGTGAAGATTTAAGTATTATGTTTAAATAACATGACATCGCCATCTTGCACAATGTATTCTTTTCCTTCATCGCGGGCTTTTCCTGCTTCTTTTGCACCGCTTTCTCCACCCAGAGCAATATAGTCATTGTAGCTGATGGTTTGGGCACGAATGAAACCACGCTCAAAATCTGAGTGAATAACGCCAGCTGCTTGGGGAGCTTTTGTACCACGCGTAATTGTCCATGCTCGTGTTTCCTTAGGCCCACAGGTGAAGTAAGTAATGAGATCAAGTAAATGGTAACCAGCGCGAATGAGGCGATTGAGACTCGGTTCAAAGAGTCCTAGAGCATTGAGATATTCTGATGCTTCAGCATCACTCAGTTGTGTGATTTCCGCTTCGATAGAAGCAGAAATGATAATGCTTTGTGCATTTTGCTCTGTTGCCATTTTTTCAACTGTTTGGGTAAAGCTATTTCCATGAGCGGCGTCATTTTCGCTTACATTACAAACATAAAGTACAGGCTTGGAGGTTAAAAGATTCAAACTTTTAAGAATGTAGTGTTCATCGGAAGAGATATCTTTGAGTAATAATCGGACAGGGTTTCCCTGTTGCAGTATGTTTAATGCTTTTTCCATAACGGGTAAAATTGTGAGAGCTTCTTTGTCTTTTCCGGTTGCTCGCTTACGGATTTGTACGATTCGTCGCTCAAGGCTCTCAAGATCCGCGAGCATGAGTTCGGTTTCAACCGTTGTGGCATCAGAAACGGGATCAATACGTCCCTCTACATGGGTAATATCTTCATTTTGAAAACAGCGTAAAACGTGGACAATGGCATCAACTTCGCGAATATTTGCTAAAAATTTGTTTCCTAAACCTTCGCCTTTTGAAGCTCCTCGTACAAGCCCCGCAATATCGACGAAGTTAATGCGTGTAGGAATCATTTCTTTTGAACCAGCGATTGATGCAATTTTTTCCATTCGTAAATCTGGAACAGCAACTTCACCGGTATTGGGTTCAATGGTACAAAAAGGATAATTGGCAGCCTGCGCAGAGGCTGTTTTTGTCAATGCATTAAAAAGAGTTGATTTCCCAACATTAGGTAATCCGACAATACCGCATTTAAAGCCCATGAGAGTCTTTCTTTTCTTTTGATTTTATAGTTCAGATAAAGCTTCTTTTTTATAGCATATTTTCAGAAGAGTTATAGTCTTTGTATTGCGATAAGTGAGAAAAAAGTCTAAAGTAACAGGTAATCTTTTTTTTTACCTTAGTTTTTCTTATCTTAATGCTCTCCTTAGTTTCAAGGATAAGAAAACTTCAAATTAATGTTAATATTGTGCTAAGTTTTTCATGGTATGCAAATCTGCATAAATAATTAATCGGAGAAAATAGAAGAGTGTTATCTCGTTGTGCCTTTTTAATTGCAGCACTTTTAGCTTTGGCTGGATGTGCTACACATCAGTCAGATATGTCATCGGTTCCTTTTCAACAAGTTCGATACATTCCACCAGAAATACAGGCTTTGTACGGTCCTGTAACGAATGAGACTTATTCATTACCAGCTGTTGATCTTGCAAAAATTGATCCAAAGTTTTGGCGACAAGAAGTGATCTATTATACATCTTATCCACCTGGAACATTGGTTGTAGATACGCAAGAGTGTTTTCTTTACCTTATTGGTGAAAATGGAAAAGCTTTACGTTATGGAATTGGGGTCGGTAAGGAAGGTTTAGCATTTGAAGGTGAAGGGGTTATACAGCGCAAGCGTCGGTGGCCAAATTGGGCTCCTACTGCAGCTATGATGGCTCGAGAACCAGAACGTTATGGTCATCTTGGGAAAGGAATGCCACCAGGACCCGATAATCCATTAGGTGCGCGGGCACTTTATTTGTTCAAAAATGGGAAAGATACACTTTTCCGTATTCATGGCTCACACGAATCGTGGTCAATTGGGCGTGCTATTTCAAGTGGGTGTATTCGTCTGCTTAATCAAGATATTATTGATCTTTATGATCGTGTTCCCGTTGGTTCGCGTGTTGTGGTATTGCAAAACAATAGGAGTGTTCCTACAGCTTATAATCAACAATCAAATGGCTATGATCCGCTACAGTCGACCATTCAGCCAAATGATTTTTTTTAATTTGGGAGAGAAGATTGGAGAGAGCCGTTTGAATCTTTTGGTTTTCTGTTCAATCTTCTCTTTCTGTCAAAAGAGAAGATAAGCTTTTTTTTCAAAAGTGTACACAAGCTTGTATTCTTATTTCTATTTTCTAGCTTCTCACGTTGCTAATAGATATTTTGCCTTTGAGAAAGTTTATAAGAGGCATTTTTTTCTTTTTTCAAGAGTTCTTATCTATATGCCCCACATGACGGTGACACGCAAACCAATGGTTTTGATTGTTTTATTATCAACAGATTTGATATGAACCTTGTGATTTTGAAAATTTTTATTCAACGTTCAAAATAATTAATTGATTATAAATCGATACATTATAGAAGGATTCTATAAAGAGGAGCGGTTTTTTATTGTTTGTGAAACTTCATTCATAAAGAGGGATTTGTCATCTTTTATAAGGAGAGCGATATTTTTTGCAATTGCCTCTAAGAGAGGGGATAACCATTCTTGATCAGATTTGGTAAAATTCCCCAGAACATGCTGATGAACAAGTTCTTTGCTTCCAGGATGACCAATTCCTATGCGTATACGACAATAGTCAGTACCACAATGGGCATCAATAGACTTAATGCCATTATGCCCATTATTTCCTCCACCAATTTTTATACGAACTTTTCCTGGTGACAGGTCTAACTCATCATAAATGATGATCAAATTCTTCAGATCTAATTTATAAAATCGCAAAGCTTCACCAATAGCTTGACCAGAGAGATTCATGAAAGTTTGTGGTTTTATAAGAAAAATTTTCTCATTATTTATAAAACCATTGGAGATTTCTGCTTGAAACTTCTTCGACCATGGAGAAAAAGAGAAGGACTGATAAATGGCATCAACAGCCATAAAACCGATATTATGGCGGTTATTTTGATATTGTAAACCAGGATTGCCAAGACCAGCAATAAGCCACATGTGTATCTTCAGTCAAAGTATGAGTAAGGGTAATATCTCATAAATTAAGGCGGAAAAAATTTCCGCCTTTTGAGTTTTATGAAGTTTGCGTGTTCTCTTCATCATTTTCTTGTTCAGAAGTTTCATCGCTGACATCCATGCCAGCAGGAGCTGCAATGGTTGCAATGGTAAAGTCTCGATCTTGGATGATGGGAGTCACATCTTTTGGCAGTTGCACTGCTGAAATGTGAATAGAATCACCAATAGAGTAGCTGGAGAGATCAATTTCAATAGCTTCAGGAATAGCACTTGCTGGAGCAGTACATTCAATTTCGTGCCGGACAATATTGAGAACACCACCCTTTTTAAGTCCAGGTGCTGTATCTTCATTGAGGAAGTGGACAGGAATATTCACTTCTACAACGGATTTTGCTGAAATTCGTAAGAAATCTACATGGAGGGGAAAATCACGCACGGGATCTAATTGATAATCTTTAGGCAAAACCATAATTTTTTGCTTGTCAAGAATAATCGTTGCAATGGTGGTACGAAAGCCACCGGCATGAATCTTGTAGAAAATTTCTTTATAGGGAACTGTTATTGCCAAGGGAGGTTGTTTTTCACCATAAATGACAGCAGGAATAAGACCGTTGCGGCGAAGTTCACGGGAGGACCCCTTACCAACCCGCTCGCGTTTTTCGGCCTTAAGAGTGTAGCTTTTGCTCATAATTTAAGTCCTTTTTACATGATTGGAGATCCTTCAAAAACAGTAATAGTTTTTGCATGGATATGAAGATATGCGCTAACCAACAGCGATCGCTCCATTCTGCGCTGCCTCCAAGGGTGTCTACGCAGAAGTCTGTTCTATAATTCAAACTATTCATAGATGCAAGAGTTGTGGGAAAAATCGATGATTTCTACCGTTAAAAAGGAGGAAATGTTACAAATTACGGTATGGATGGAGAATCAACCAATATGCGCTGGCGCTGATATGTTCAAAATCAAACACTGGAGATGTTATGAAGGTTGAGATTGCCTTGGGTGATATGTCAGAGAGTCGTGCTTTGCATAAATCGATGCCAGCACTTCTTGACCTAGAAGAATTATTGGCTACACGCCTTCTTGTACAAGGTAATTCCGGTTCAGGAAAATCACATCTTTTACGCCGTCTTTTGGAGCAAAGTGCTAAGTGGGTGCAGCATTGTGTAATTGATCCAGAAGGCGATTTTGTAACTTTGGCAGATAAATTTGGTCATGTTATTGTAGAGGCTCAACGTAGTGAATTAGAATTGACTCGTATTGCCCATCGCATTCGACAACATCGAGTTTCAGTGGTATTTAATCTTGAAGGCTTGGATACTGAACAACAGATGCGTGCTGTGGGGGCTTTCCTTGGGGCACTGTTTGATGTGGAACGTGATTATTGGTATCCTATGCTTGTCGTTGTCGATGAAGCACAATTGTTTGCTCCAACTGCGGCCGGAGAGGTTTCTGATGAAGCACGTAAGATTTCTCTTAGTGCTATGACCAATCTTATGTGTCGAGGGCGTAAACGTGGTCTTGCTGGTGTTATTGCGACACAACGTTTGGCTAAGCTGGCCAAAAATGTTGCTGCTGAAGCTTCAAACTTTTTAATAGGGCGGACTTTTTTAGATATTGATATGGTGCGCGCTGCTGATCTTTTGGGAATGGAGCGTCGCCAAGCGGAAATGTTTAGAGATCTTGAGCGGGGGAATTTTATAGCTTTAGGCCCCGCTTTATCACGACGTCCCTTACCAATCATTATCGGTTCTGTTGAAACTTTGGCACGCTCTTCTAGCCCTAAATTAATGCCACTTCCAACAGAGCGGGATGATGTGCAAGAGCTCGTTTTTACTGCTTCACCAGAGGAAATTTTAACGCCATTTAAACAAACACGAGAGCCGATGAGGGAAAAATCAATGCACGAGATGTTAGAGGAGGTAGTGCATAAAAAACAAGAGCTGTTGGAAGAAAACCTGAGTTTATTTCCTGAACTTTCTGATGTTGAGCGTGACGGCCAAGCAGAACATATTATTCGGGAAATTCTTGAGGATTCTGAGGCTTTTTATCGTTCAACAGCGGTGCTTTATCAAGATTTTTCAGTGCGTTGTCGTATCCATGGTATGTCAAAGGTTCCTTTTAATCTTTCACAATTTCGGCGCAAATTGGCTATTGCTCAGGCTTTTGTTGATGAACAAACGGCTGTTAGTGAACATTGGAAACATATTTTGCAGATATCAGAGAGTTTGGAAGAAGATGTTCAAGGAGTCTTCTTGAACGTGGCACAAGCCGCATTAGGGGGAAAGCCATGTCCATCCGATGCATTTTTAGCACGTCTTTATGGGACTCATTCTTTAAGCCGTGCACGCCGACTTTTAACCTACTTTGAAGAGCGTGGTCTTATTGTTATTCATACGCATTTTAGTGGTCAACGTATTGTCGCATTTCCTGATCTTGGTGTTGAAACAGCACCAGGAGATCCCAAGGAACCACTTTAACCAAATAAGCTGGAAACCGATTGTTCCGCTGCTGTCCTTGCTATTGCTTCTCCAATAAGGTCGGCAATGGGCAAAACACGGATATTATGGGTTTTCTCAATAGCTTGTGTTGGCATAATTGAATCTGTAATAACCAATTCTTTCATCTCTGAATTGCTAATTCGTTCGATTGCATTACCAGAAAGAACACCGTGCGTGATATAAGCCGTGACACTATTGGCACCATGTTTAAGCAGAGCACTTGCTGCATTGCATAAAGTTCCACCTGAATCAACAATATCATCAAGCAAAAGGCAATCTTTTCCCGATACATCTCCAATGATATTCATAACTTCTGATTCACCGGGGCTTTCGCGACGTTTATCCACAATAGCGAGCAAACTGTTCAAGCGCTTGGCGAGCGCGCGCGCGCGAACCACACCACCCACATCAGGTGAAACAACGATCACATTTTCAAGAGAATAATGCACTTTGACATCGCGAGAAATGACAGGAACAGCATAGAGATTATCCGTAGGGATATCAAAAAAACCTTGAATTTGTCCTGCATGAAGGTCTAATGTTAAAACGCGATGAGCACCTGCTTCAGTAATCAGGTTGGCAACAAGTTTTGCGGAAATGGGAGTACGCGGACCAGGTTTACGGTCTTGGCGTGCATAGCCAAAATAGGGTATTACCGCTGTGATGCGACGCGCAGAAGAACGACGAAGGGCATCAATCATGATGAGTAATTCCATCAAATGATCATTTGCGGGATAGGATGTAGATTGCAAAACAAAAACATCTTGACCACGTACATTTTCATGCAGTTCTACGAAAATTTCTTGATCAGCAAAGCGCTTTACAGTTGCTTTGCCTAAGGGAATGTTCAAATAATTTGCAACATCTTCAGCTAGGCGTGGATTAGAATTTCCGCAGAAAAGTTTCATAATAGAACCTCTGAATCATCATGGTGGGAATGCGACACGGTTTTTAATTTCTTTTTATTAAATTGCAAGAGAACAATTACAAAAGCCTTACAATTTTATCGATTATTATTAAAGAGCTATGCGGTATGTTTTCTCTTTTTCCAAAAGTTTGTTACTTTTAGAGCAAAGTTTTTTCTCCATGCGGCAAAGAAATACATATTGATTAAGCTTTTTGGTTATTACTTTATAAAAAAAAATATTTTCAATATTGGGAATGTTTCATATCGAAGATGAATGAAGGGGAGTAAATAAAAAGAAGTATCATCTTTCCTTCAATCATTATAACCAAACATTGAAAATGATTCAGAGCAAAAGCTATCATATTTTATGGGCTGGTAGATGATTTCGTGAAAAAAGCAAAGTACAATGGGATATATTTTTACATTTGGGTAAAAAGTTTAGTTTTGCAGTTTTGGTATGGTTCTCAAGCATAAAAGGGCTCATCTTTTGTTTTTCAGCATAATAGCAGAAATTTGCCGTCCGTAATCGGGTTCGTTGCGGTGTATTGCACGGCGATAGGAGAAAAAACGCTGTTCATCTTGATAGGTACAAAGCTCTACACAAGAAGCATTAACGCCTGCTTCTTTGAGTCGATCTATAATAAATTCCCACAGATTAAAGTAAAAGTGATTTATTTTGTCTGTTTTTATAAAATATTTTTGGTATTTGCTGTGGTAATCAATAAATTGGTCGTAAAATTCATTTGTTACTTCATAGTGATAAGGGCCAATACAAGGTCCAAGGGCTGCTGTTATTGATTGTCTTTTGGCTCCTTGTTTTTCCATAACAGCAATTGTTTTCTCGATAATTCCATTTAAACTTCCACGCCAGCCAGCATGAGTTGCAGCTATGACCCCAGCTTGAGGATCAGCAAACAAAATGGGTCCGCAATCTGCTGTAAGAACCCCAATAACGAGTCCTAGGGTGGTTGTAACCAGAGCATCAGCTTGAGGAGGTGCATCGATAGTTGCTTGATGAGCTACGACAACGTTACAAGAGTGTATTTGATTGACAGTGACTAAATTTTGAACCTCAACATCAAAATAATGAGCAACCAAAGTGCGGTTTTGTGCAATATGTTCAGGGTGATCATTTGAGCTTTGACCAACATTAAGGCTTTGGTAAAGGCTTTTTGAAACACCACCTTGACGCGTAAAAAAACCATGTTTTATCCCATAGGTGTGTAAAGTAGAAAGATTTTTTGCAAAAATGGGATGAGGGATAGATTTCATAAAAGTTCCTTATGGAGATTATTTAAAGTGAGGGTGGAGATGGTCATATTTGTCAATGAATATTTCAGATAATGATGTGCTTATTGACAAAAGCGCCGATCATCAAAATTGGGGAGGTATGGAGATGTTTTTATCACTGAAGTGTAAAACTTTAAATAATTTTCCCATTTGATCTGGACCAGCGAGCCGCTCGATGTCTTGGAGGATTTTGTCTTGTAGTGTAGCACTTTTGCCAACTCCAAGCTGTTTTGCGCGTTCCAGCAGCCCCATTTTTAAAAGAAATTCTCCTTGCTCGAAGATTTCAGCAAAACAACCCTGTTCAAGGGCTATTTTTTTTAAAAAAGAAAAATCAACATGGGATGTTAAATCATGTTCCCCAGGGGCATCAAAAACATCACGGAATCTGTGTTTTGACAGTGCTTGCAAGGTATCACCAAAGGCAAGTTCACAAGCACCATAGTCGATAAGTAAAGCAGAACCTGTCACTTGCACTAAATGGTGGCTGATTTGTTGCATGAATTGATGCCGTAAGGGGGCATGTTCAAAAATTGTTCCGTCAGGCACTTTAGAACAATAGGTTTGTAGACAAGAAGAGGGAAGTTTATGTGAGGTAGAAACAAAGATGAAATCTCCATTTTGATTGACTGTAATGCAGCGCTCTCTCCATTTTCCATTGACTTTAATATATTGGTTGATAGGGAGTGTATCGAGAAATTCATTAGCAATGAGGAAGAGTGGTTTTGAAGGAATTTGATTAAAATTTTCAATGCTGTGGATTTGTTTTTGATAAGAGCAAAGGCGCTTTTTTTGTTCTTTTGCGAGTTTTTTGCTTATTTCGATCAGAAAAATTTCAGCAGCATTAAATGCTGTCGTGGATAATTTTTGAATGGTACGCAAAACATCATCCATGAGAGTTCCACGTCCTGGACCTATTTCAGCGAGGATAAAAGGGTGAGGACAACCATGAGCATTCCAGCTTGCGAGAGTCCAAATGCCAATCATCTCTCCAAATAATTGGCTTATTTCAGGTGCTGTAATGAAATCACCAGCACGTCCAAAAGGTGTTTGTGTTTGATAATAACCAAATTGAGGGTCTGTAAGTGCCAACGTCATATATTGGCTAACAGTGATCGGTCCATTAAGGGCAATAATTTCTTTAATTCTTTCTTTTAGATTGACCATTTTCTGTCGATTTATATTTAAAGGCGTGGAGAAGAAGATAAAACCCTAAAAGAAGCATGGGAAGAGATAAAGCCATGCCATAGGTAAAACCAGTAGAATGGAAAAGAGTCGAAAACCATTCTGGATCTTCTTGAGGCGCACGGTAAACTTCAGAAATGCTGCGTGCTATTGCGTAGCCTATAATAAATGTTCCCGCAACAGCTCCAGGGCGTTTTAATGCTTTGAACCCCAAAATAAGAAGACAAAGGATGATGAAGAGAAGAAATCCTTCCATGAATGCTTCGTAAAGCTGGCTTGGATGGCGCGGTAGATAATGAGGATCGAGAGGAAAACAAACAGCCCAAGGACGTGTAGTAATATTGCCCCATAACTCTTGGTTGATGAAGTTGCAAATTCGTACAATGCCGATACCAATAGGAGCACCTGCAGCAATGATATCAAACATGGCTCGTATGTTAATATGATTTTTACGAGCAAACCAAATCATAGCAATGATAATACCAATAAGTCCGCCATGAAAGGACATTCCCCCATCCCATACGGCAATGATAGCACTTGGATGGTTAAGATAGTAAATTGGATCCCATACAAGAACTTGTCCTAAACGCCCTCCGACAACAACACTTATAGCAGACCAGACAACAAAATCTCCGATCTTTTCTTTATCCATAGGAGGGCGGTCTCTATACCATAGAGATGTTTTTTTTAATAATTTTTGCGCATACCACCAAGCAAAAAGAATACCCACCACGTAACCGAGTCCATACCAATGAAGTGCTATGGGACCTAGCTGGATAATGACAGGATCAAGAAAAGACGGAAAAGCAATGGCTGGACAAGACAGATTGTTCATGGGTTAAGCATTTTACATTATACGAGATGAATATGAAGTGACTCTGGTAGTCAGAAATGACAGATGAATGCACAATGGTCAAGTCAGTAGGGAGGCTAGTCAGAAAGGGGGATAGATTTCCACTGGTTTATCGCGGTAAAAAATATGGTGATAAAAGAAATATTAAAAAATCTTAAACAAAACCGTCATGAAAAATCGGTACAGTGTGTAAAATTATAGGGTAAAAGGAACAAATTACAGTATCTAAATGTTATGAGAATACGCTATAATGCGTGCGTCAATAATTAAAATTTAAGGAAAAATGTTATGCGTAATGGATCAAATCGTATTCTTGATGAATTAGCAAAATTAGCAACAGATGCTGCTGACGTCGCGCAAGGTATACGACGTGAAGCTGGAACAGCTTTTCGTGTGCAGGCTGAAAAGATAGCAAACAAACTTGATCTTGTTTCTCGCGAAGAGTTTGAGACTTTTAAGGAGATGGTGCTGAAAATCCATGCTGATAATGCTGATTTGAAAAGGCGCCTTGATGATTTAGAAAAAGATGATTGAAAAAGAACGCAGACACAAAAAAGTACAATAGGTTCTTAAAAAAGAATTTTCAAAGAAATATCCCCAAGTTTTCAATATGATGCGTGAAACTAAAAAATGCTTAATCTTGAGTCTGTTAGAGCGGAGCATTTGTTTATTTTTGATTTTTTTTGGGGGTAAAATACATTTTTTTGAATCAGGGGGGCTGGCGCTATGAAATTGTATCAATACACTGAAAAGACTTGATGATTCGTTTTATGACTATCAGGTTGCCCTAAACAGCGCGATTGTGTTCTGGGTGTTTGTGTACAGTCGATGTTTTTATGTGTATTTTGTTTGGTGTAAAGGTTCTGATTGTAGCAAAATATTGTTACAGTTTAGACGGTTTATATTCTGTTGACAATGTTTTAAGATGATTGAGGATTGTGATGAGGCTTGCATTTTGCGCCACAGAAAGAAAAGAGCACCCTGTTGACTTTATTGAACAGATTGCCTGCGAATATGATTGGTCATTTGAGCGGGATGCGCAAGATGAAATTAGCGTTTGTGTGGAAGGAAAACGCGCAAACTATCGTCTTGCTTTTTCATGGATGGAAGAGCATGAAGCACTTCATTTGGCTTGTTCGTTTGATCTCTCTATTAAGAATGCTCGAACAGCTGAAATACAGCGCTTATTGCTAGCAATTAATGAAAAGTTGTTGTTAGGACATTTTGATTACTGGCAAGGGAATAATTCAGTTATTTATCGGCAAGGTCTTCTTTTGGCTGGTGGGATGCATCCATCTCATATACAGGTTGAAACATTGTTGATACATGCACTTAAAGTCTGTGAAAGCCATTATGTTGCATTTCAGATGGTTGCTTTGTCGGGAGAAAGTGCTTACAAGGCACTGCAGTATACTTTGTTTGAAACTGTAGGGAATGCCTAAAATATACAGTCTGTTATTTTTACAGACGGTTTGCTGAAATATTGCTCATAGGGGGATATCAAGAATAGCGCGTAACCCCCCGAGTGGGCTCTCATCTAATTGTATATTACCACCATGGCTGCGTGCTATGTCTTGAGCAATAGAAAGACCAAGTCCTGTTCCACTTGCATCTTGATTTCGCGCTTTATCAAGTCGAAAGAATGGCTTAAAAACTTCTGTGCGCATATTTGCATGAATTCCAGGTCCATTATCATCGATGATCAATATAAAAGATTCTTGTTGAGAGTTAGCTGTTAGTTTAACGGTCGTGCCGTAACAAAATGCATTTGATACAAGATTGCTGACCAAGCGTGTGAAAGCACGGGGACGTACTTGTATTTCTGTAGGACCTTCAATGGTGTAAGAAAATTGACGTTTGTGGAGATGAGCATCGGCGGAGAATTTTTGCATAAGAGCATTTAAATCAAAAGTCTTGACACTTTCACTTCCTTCACCACGAGCAAAAGCAAGATAATCTTCTAACATATTTTGCATGTCACTTACATCTTGCTCAAGCGGTTTAATATCAAAGTCAGTATTTACTAATGCTAGCTGAAGTTTAAAACGTGTAAGAATGGTTCTTAAATCGTGACTTACCCCTGAGAGCATCATGGTACGTTGTTCAATTTGGCGTTCAATACGTTCACGCATGCGTACAAAAGCGATGCCTGCACGACGAACTTCTTCAGCTCCTTGTGGTTGAAATCCTTTTGGTAAAGGACGACCGCGTCCAAAGCTTTCTGCTGCTTCAGCCAATTGTTGAATCGGTTTGATTTGATTGCGCAAAAAGTAAATTGCTATCAGCAATAAAACAAGAGCTGTTCCTACCATCCAGCTTAAAAAAATAGCAGTATTGGAAGCGTAGGCTTGGCTGCGTGGAGCAAAGACGCGTAAGATGTTGTGACCAAGGTGGATACGGATTTCAACAAGATCAGAATCTCCTACGGTATCGATCCAGAAGGGACGGTTAATTTGGCGGGTGATTTCTTCACTTAAAAAATAGTCAAGAATTGCAAAAAATGGCTTAGGTCCAGGAGGGGGTAAGGAAGTAGGAGATAGAATAGAAATGTTTAATCCCATGCGTTGTTGTGCAATACGCTTAATATCTTCATAGTTATCTTGTTGTGGATATGTTTCAAGAATATCAATAATGGCTGAAATATCATGCACGACAGCCGTTGAAAGACGCTCGGTTACCATTTGCCAATGGCGTTCCATAAAGACATAAGCAATGACCGTTTGCAGAAGTACCATGGGCGCGATAATAATGATTAAAGAGCGAGCATAAAGCCGTTTAGGCATTTTTTTTGTTAACCATCGAAGAAAAAATCTTAAAGGTTTGATCATTCTGGTGCCTATTCAATAGAGAGTTTATACCCTATTCCTCGCACGGTTTGGAGCCATATAGGCAGAGCTGGGTTTTTTTCGATCTTACGACGAAGGCGGTTGATCTGCACATCAATGGCACGTTCACTTATATTACTGTCATCGGTCGCGAATTTATGGCGCGGAATTGTATCGCCTGCATTTTCGGCAAAAATGACCATCATTTCTTGTTCTTTATCTGTTAATTTAATAATTTCTCCTCCTTTTTTGAGTTCGCGTCGTGAAATTGAAAATATATAAGGACCAAAAACGATTTGCTCAATTTTAGGCTGGTTCGATAGCAAACCACGTCGTAAAATGGCGTTGATGCGAAGGAGAAGTTCACGAGGGTCAAACGGCTTAGCCAGATAATCATCTGCCCCTGCTTCTAATCCACGGATACGATTATCTATTTCTGATAAAGCTGTTAGCATTAAAATAGGAACATCTTTTGTTTGGCGGAATGAATGAGTAAGATCAATACCGTTTTCTCCAGGCATCATGACATCAACAATAAGAAGATCAAAATCTAAACTTGCCAACAGTCGTCTTGCTTCATTAGCATTGGCTGAAACTGAAACACGAAATCCATTTTTAATGAGAAACTGAAATAAAAGATTGCGAATACGTGTATCGTCATCAATCACAAGAAGGTGAGGTGCGTCATCACACAAAACTTGAACGTGATTGGTCATTCTTAAAAACCTTGACAAAAATTTAGTTTACATAAAATGCAAGTTTACATAAGTTGTATAAAGCTGTCGAGCAGCACCTTTATCTTAAAGGAGAGAAAGTTCTATTTATAAATTTAAAAAAGTGACTTTTGAAAAGGATATTATGGGTAGTCTTAATATACATATTATTCCAGTTACGACATTCCAACAAAATTGCACTTTGCTTTTTGATAGTGAGTGTAAAACGGGGGTTCTCGTTGATCCTGGTGGTGATTGGCCACGGATTCAAGACGTAATCGGAAAGAATGGTGTTATCGTTGAAGCTATTTGGATAACACATGGTCATTTTGATCATGTGGGAGCAGCAATGCAAGTGAAAGAAGCGCTAAATGTAAAAATTATCGGTTCACATCGCGATGATAAGCCTGTGATGGATGCCGTGAGCGACAGTGCAAAAAATTACGGCATCATTGATGCTTGCAACTGTATTCCTGACCAATGGTTAGAAGATGGTGAGTGCGTTCATTTTTCTGGACATGTATTTAAGGTTTTTCATACCCCAGGACATTCCCCTGGTCATGTTATTTATTTCAATGAAAAAGAGCGTTTAGCCATCTTGGGTGATGTTCTCTTTCGTGGTTCTATTGGACGCACTGATTTTCCCTTCTGTTCTCATGAAAAATTGATGCAATCCCTTCGAGAAAAAGTTTTACCCTTAGGCGACGATGTTCATTTTATTTGCGGGCATGGTCCCAAAAGTAGCATAGGCTATGAGCGCCAAAATAATCCTTTTCTTCAAGATTTTAATATATGAGCAAACAAAAAAACGCTTTGAAGCGTTTTTTTGTGCCATTTAAGACTTTTCAGTAGGATAGAATAGAAGTTAATTTATTGGGGCATAACAAACGTGTTCCAAACCATTACGGTCTCGGAAAGTCCCTGTTTTAGGGTTGAAGGAACGGTATTTTTTCTTGCAATAGTTAAGCCAATCAGATTCTAATGATTGCTGGAGTGGCTCATATTCCACCGTTTGCTGCACTTGATATACCCTTTGATTTTGCGGAACTTCTCGATAAATCACCTGATTTTGTGGTACTATTTGATAAACCACTTGTGGCTGTTCTGGTTTTTGTAAAACTGTACCAAGAATCGTACCTGCTGCAAGACCAAGAATACCCACTGCTAAACCATCTCCTGAGTTGTCTATATGAATATTACTGCGTTTTGTCTTTTTGCGCTCAATGTGATGATATGTTTTGTTTGCAACATGATAATAATGATGATGATGATGATGATGATGTTGTTGTTGTTCCGTCTTATTATGTTCGGCTACAAACCTTTCATGTTTGGCTTTAAAACTTTTTCTGTCGTCATCAAAACGCTTTTGGAAATCATCAACAAACTTTTGGAAATCATCAGAATGACAGACATTTTTGCTATCAGAACAATGGGAGCGAGACGAACTGGAACGCCAGATATCATCAATTTCCTTATCAATTTCCCTTGTTGCATCATATCTTTCTTTACGCATCTTCCTCATCATATCATCTATTTCTCTCGAGATAGAGTTACTATGATACCATGTCATATCCGCAAGCGTTGCATTTAGCGATATCAAAACGGTTGCCGTTGACATTGCTGATAATACCGCTAACCTGATCATCTTTTTCATCATGATGCTCCTTGTGTAAATTCATATTTTTCACATCCTACACGTTTCAAACTGAATAGAGCCTGAACAATTTTAGACTTTATTGTGACAAGAAAAATAAAAATTCATTTAGTTAAACCTATTGCAGATAAAGTAAAATAAAATCATGACAGAATTTTTATTTCAATTAATGTACTCTGCTTGAGGTTAATTAATAAGTTTGTATTGAAAGTACATGATTTTTTACTATAGGTTATAAACTCTTTATTTAGGGATACTTTTTGTATCACTTGATACAATATGAATTGAACAATAGATGTATGAATAAAAGTTATCATTTTTTATCATAGGCTTATGATACTATGATAAAGTCTTGTTTTACTTTATTTGTGTGATAGAACAGTGTCCTATTTGAATATTCTCTTGTGAGGCTAAATAATATTTGAGTTCGATGTCAGAGTATAACTGTATAAAGATAATATATT